>NZ_MAEK01000033.1:0-1970 GCF_009933265.1 Enterococcus sp. JM9B
CGGTAAGCCATATAACTAGCAATAAATGAAGAAATCGCAGTAACTGAAATCAACATAAACATCACAACAATTTGGTAACGAATCGCTTGAACAGGATCAATTCCCGCAAAAATCAACCCTGACATCATACCTGGTAGGCTGACAAGTCCAACCGTTTTTGTTCGGTCAATAGAAGGAGCCATGCCCGTTTTGACGCTTTCTCTTACAATACTCATGGACGCTTGTTTTTTATTGGCTCCCAATGCCAATTTTTCCAATACCTGTTGGCGTTGGTCCGTAAATTTTGAATTCAAAGACCGATAGGTCACTCCAATCGCAGTCATGGCGTTGCTGGCAATCATGCCTGTAATTGGAACGATTTGGGAAGGGGTCCAGTCAATGACTCCTGAAAAAACAAGAATGAGTAAGGACAAGGCTGTTCCTACTCCAATAGCCGTCGTTGAAATTTTAAAAGAGCGGTTGATCCCCTCACTGCGTGTATGGGCGTTATAAGAAGCGTTGAACACAATGAACAAAACCATCGCTAAAGTGAGAAAGTTGTTATCCACTCGTAATACGTAGCTCAATACATATCCAATAAGGACTAATTGAACGACAGCGCGAATTCCCGCAATAAAAATGTCGTTTCCTAATCCCAATTTCTCTTTGTAATCAATCAACAAGGCAACTATCAAGAGGACAGAGGATAAAAGCAAAGAAAGATTACTGATTTCCAAATTGTTTGTCATTTCGATTCCTCCATTTTTCCACCTTTGATAGTAATCAGACGAGAAGCTTGGTCGATTTCTTCCTGGTTGTGAGTGACGGCCAACACCGTAGTTTGTTGGTCTTTCATCATGTCTCGGACTAAATCAAGGACAACCGCTCTGTTTTCTTGGTCCAATGAACTGGTAACTTCATCCAGGAGCAACACTTTCGGTTGATACATCAAATTTCGGACCAATGCAACCCGTTGTTTTTCCCCTCCTGATAGTTCCTTGACCTCTTTCGATAAGTAAGTTTCAGGTATTTGAACTCGTTCTAACAATTTTTTTGCACGTTCCCGATCAAATCCTTCTTCTCTTATGCGGGCAGGAAAAGACAAGTTCTCTTGAACTGTCTCATCGAATAGAGAAGCGTTTTGAAAGAAATAAGAGACTTCTTTTCTATACTCCACAGGATCGATTTTTTGCAGATCCGTACCTCGATAATAAATTTTTCCGGAAGTTGGGGAAAGCAGCGTACCAATTAATTTCAAAAGGGTACTTTTTCCACTTCCAGAAGGACCAGAAAAAACAATCACTTCCCCTTTGTTTACTGTAAAAGAGATATCTTGAAGGATTTGGTTTCCGTTTGCCTGAAAACCAACCTTCTCTAATTGAAACAATGAATCACTCATACCACTTCTCTCCTTTATAAAAAAGCCCTGCACCAGTGGACCATCCATACGGGTGCAGGGCTTTTGTTTCATCCTAGTGTACCTCAGTGTTCGTTTGGATCGTTTTTGGCGTCTTCATGAGTAGGGTGAACCGTTCCTTCAAGGTGATCTGGACCAGCATAAATGGTATACAGTCTGAGCGGCTTATCACCGGTGTTTTCGATGTTGTGCCACATGTCCGCCGGAACAAATACGGCGTCATCATCCATCACTTTTTGTTGAACATGTAAGTTATCTTTAGAAGGCCCCATTTTACATACGCCTTCTCCTTCTTCAATACGGATAAATTGGTCAATGCCTTCGTGCACTTCCAAACCGATGTCATCGCCCGGTTGAATGGACATTACGGTGACTTGCAGTTTACTGCCTGTCCAAATGGTCGTCCGGTAATTATCATTTCCTGTGGTGGCGTCTTCAATATTAATGATATACGGCTTCTTCCCATGATCCTTGTAGTCTATTTCCATCTTCCATTCCTCCTAGTCTTTGTACTGAAACAATGATACCTACTTCTTATTTATAATAATTCTAATTAATGGTACCACATCTAAAA
>NZ_MAEK01000034.1:0-12680 GCF_009933265.1 Enterococcus sp. JM9B
ACGGTGTGAGAATAAAACGAACAAGGAGGAACACATCATGCGAAGCGTTGTCCAAAAGGGCCTTCAATGGGTCAAAGCCCATAGTTTCCTCTTGCGATTGATTTTTTTCGGATCAATTATTCTTTTTGTCAGCAATCAAGTGATCAATATCGCCCACGGAATGAGTTGGGATGATGTCTTAACGACAATGGATGAGCAAAATAACAGTACCTTAGTGCTAATGGGGATTATTGGTTTGGTGGGAATCATTCCGATGCTGGGGTATGATTGGGTGACAATCCAAACATTGGAGACACTCGGCAAGCCCAAAATGCCACGAAAAGATTGGCTGATAGCGGCGTGGACGACCAATACCATTAATAATCTAGCTGGTTTTGGCGGAATTATCGGGGCCAGTTTGCGGGCGAATTTTTACGGAAAAGGAATCGATCGCAAAAAAATCTTGGCGACAGTCTCAAAAATCGCTTTGTTCATGCTAAGCGGCTTGTCGATCTGGGCGTTATTTTTACTCGTCGCTTTGTTTACTTTTCATGGGGATGCCTTTTATCAAAAATATTGGATCTGGTTGCTTGGCGGCAGTCTATACGCCCCTTCTTTACTGATTTTTAGTTATTTACGGCGAAAGAAATTATTTGCTGAATTGTATCCAAAAGGAGTATTGACCCTTTTGGCAACTTCGTTTACCCAATGGCTATCTGCGTTGGCGGTTTTTTTAAGTATCGGTTATTTGATGGAGCTGCCGATTTCGCTGGTGGATGTGGCGCCGATGTTCTTGATTGCGACCCTGATTGGGATGCTGACGATGGTTCCCGGGGGAATGGGAACCTTTGATGTTTTGATGATTTTAGGGATGAGCCAAATCGGGTTGTCTCAAGATCAGACGGTCGTTTGGTTGCTGTATTATCGCTTGTTTTATTATTTAGTGCCGTTTTTAAGCGGTGTGATTCTCTTTTTGACCCAAACCAGTGTAAAGCTGAATCGTTTCTTTGACAATCTGCCACGAATATTTTTGCAGCGGATTGCCCATATCGTAGTCGTTGTGGCGGTGTATTTTGCAGGAATTATGATGGTTCTGCTTTCAACGGTGACCAATCTGTCCAATATCAGTCGCTTTTTTGAGTTTATTCTGCCCTTTTCCTTTAATTTTTTGGACCAAACCTTAAATCTGCTGATTGGATTCTTATTGTTAGGTTTGGCACGGGCACTGTTTGCAAAAGTCAAACGGGCGTATTTTCCTACGATTGCCTTGTTATTGTTTGGAATCATCAACACGATTTCCCGCACACGATCGTTACGATTGATGGTGGTTTATCTGTTGATTTTAGCTACTGTTTGGCTGGCACGGCATGAATTTTATCGAGAAAAATTTGTTTACTCATGGGGAGCAAAAATCTTTGACGGCTGCTTGTTTGGCTGCTTGTTTATTGTCTATGCAGTTGCCGGGTATCACAGTGGTCAGTGGTGGAACAATCAAATCTTAGGGGATAATTTCTTTTTGTTCCCGTCAGATGATGTCTGGTTTTCCGGATTATTGGGCGTAGCGATTTCTTTGATGACGTTGTTGGGATTGCAGCAGTACTTGGCTTTTACAGAAAAAAAACTGGGCACCTCATGGGATGAAAAACGCTTTGCAGCATTGATTCAGCGTTTTGGCGGCACTCGCTCCAGTCATCGGTTATTTTTACCAGGGTATCAGTATTATTATTATCAAAAAGATGGACAGGATGAACTGGTTTTCGGGTATCAAATTAAAGGAAACCGTTGCTTTGTCTTAGGCCGACCCATCGGAAATGAAAAGCTCTGGGGAGAAGCAACCTTGGCCTTTATCTCAGAAGCGGATTTGCTGGGGTATCAGTTGGCTTTTTATCGAATCAGTCAACGCTACGCTGTTTTGCTCCATGATTTGGGTTTCCAATTTACTAAAATCGGGGAAAGTGCCACAGTATCTTTGCGGGATAAATCCTTTGATAGCAGCAAATCTTTTGAACGGCAGGAGTATCACTTTACGTATTATGAACAGTTGCCGGAAGAACTGGTGGCAGATGTTCAGCGGGTCTCTGAGGAATGGTTGAAGGGCAATAAGGAAAAATTCTTTGGCAGTGGTCGGTTTACTAAGGAGTATTTATTGAAAAGTCCGATTGGGATTCTTCGCAAAAAAACACAGGTGGTTGGTTTTATTACCCAACAGCCTATTGATCGTAATTGGGTTTCCTATGATTTGCTGAGGATGCTGCCGGAAGAACCCCCGGAATTAGCCAATTATCTGGTAGTGAATATGCTGAAAGAATGGCAGGCGCAAGGTTATGAACTGGCTGATTTGGGAATGGCACCTTTTGCCCATGTCGGAGATGGTCCTTTTGCTTCCATTGAAGAACGGATCATGAATGTGATCTACAATTACGGGACATTTTACGGATTTCAACGAAATGTTGCTGGCAAACAACGGTATGTGGAGGATTGGGAGAGTTGCTATTTTGCCTATGTGAAGGGCGGAAATTTCTATCTTGCTTCCTTGCAGTTGCTGTTGCTGATTGGAAAAGGAAAAAACAAGGGACCAACACTTGTGGAAGATGTTATGTTGGATGTATAAAAAAGGTATCTGCACGTGAACTGCAGATACCTTTTTTAGGCTTTTCTCCGTCGGGCAAAATCAACGAAACGGAATTTATCCAGCCGATGGATCGACTCGGTGTATTCAAAACAACGGGTGTCTTCCAGATAAACCAGACCGCGAACGACAACGACATGCTGATCCTCCGGCAATAAATCCATCAAATCACGAATCTCTTTGGTCACAGGATCAACGGTCACTTCTTTTTGCGCATAAGCGATTTCCAGGCCTAAATCATTTTCAAAATAATGATAGATGGAATCCTGGGCTTTTTTTTCCGGCAAGTCGGTGATAATCCGAGCATCTAAATAATCAATATCCAAAATCACGACTTCGCCATCAATTTTTCGCTGCCGAACCAATTTCCACGCTTCGGAAGCCACGGGCCAATCCGTGGTTTGATGAAGTTTGGGTGAAACGGCGACTTTCTTGATTTCCACGACCTTGGTTTCATTGTGGATGTTTTGAGCATTTTGCAGCTCCTTGAAACTGGTCAATCCGGAAATTGGGAAATCAAAACGGTTGAGATCCAGCACAATAGAACCTTTTCCCTGCTGTTTTTGGATATAGCCGGCATTTCGCAGCAGATTCAAGGCTTTGCGAACTGTTTCACGTGAAACACCATAAATCTTGATTAGTTGATTTTCGCTGGGAAGCAGCGTTTGGGGAGGATATTCCTTTGCCAAAATCTTTTGTTCCAAATCAAGAAATATTTCTCTAAATTTATTCATGGATTTCATCCTCCCTTTTTTCTTTAAAGCGTTGTTTAGCGTTGGATAAGTTCAGCAATGGTCAATTCTGACAATTCGTGAACCGTCAAATCTGCACCGTGTAATGGTTCGCCGGATAAAACACCGACAGCGGTCATTCCGCAGGCTTTGATGCCATCAATCCCAGCTTGGGCATCTTCAAAACCGATTGCTTCTTCTGGTTGGATATTCAATAATTCGGCCGCTTTAACAAAAATTTCCGGATCGGGTTTGCCTTTTGTCAAGGTTGCTGGATCAACGATGCCGTCAAACAAATCGCTGACACCTAATTTTTCTAAAATAAATGGCGCATTTTTAGAAGCCGAAGCAATCGCACAAGGCACCCCTTGATTGTGGGCAGCATCTAAAAATTCTTTCACTCCCGGTAACAAATCGGCAGGCGTCAAGTCTTGTAGTAATTCCACATAATGGGTATTTTTTTTCGCTGCTAATGCTTCTTTTTCTTCCAATGTAAACGCATTTTCTTTTCCGCCATGAACCAAAATTCGTTCTAGGGAATCCATGCGGCTGATGCCTTTTAGTTGTTCATTGAATTTTAAATCAACCGTGATGCCGATTTCAGCACCTAAATCCCGCCAAGCAACAAAATGAAATTTGGCTGTATCGGTGATGACACCGTCTAAATCAAAAATAAATCCTTTTTTCATGTCAAAACACTCCTTGTTCATCTTTTAATGGAATAAATATCCTAACGGCTTTTAGTAAGCAATCGTTTGGGTTTCATTTGGTTTTAGTGTAACAGATTTTTTGCCTACTGTAATCGTTTCTTCGCAATTTGCGGTAATCGTCAGACTTTGGTGGGTAACAGCTACCTGATAATCCACTCCGCGAATCGTGATAGCAAAACGAATTTTTTGCCATGCATCTGGTAGGTTAGGGTGGAAATGAATTTTTTCTCGACGGATGTCCAAACCGGCAAAGGTCGTCAACGGAATAAACAAAGTGGCGGCCATCACGCCGGCATGAATTCCTTCTGCCGTAGTTCCTCCTTGGATATCACGATAATCAGAATACAGCGCTTCTTGATAGAGTTGCCAAGCCAACTGCTGATCATTTACCATGGCCGCTAATTGGGCGTGAACCACCCGAGACAGCGTTGAACCGTGACTGGTGCGTTGCAGGTAGTAATGCAGATTTTTTTCTACATAATCTTCCGGTAAGTGGTAATCCAGATCCGTCAAAATATCGGCAACCTGTGCTTTGGAAAAATTATAAAAAATCATCAAGCTGTCCGCCTGTTTGGCAACTTTATAGGCATCTGCGGATTCGCCTTCTGCATTCAAAATCCGATCCATCCGATAAATATTGCCATATTTTTCTTTGTAGTAGCTCCAGTCGACTTCCTTCAAATCAAAGTAACCATCAAATTGCGCAATAATTCCTTCGTCGTTGATAGTCAATGCCAGTTGATTTTTGATTTTCTGCATTGCTGTCAACAGATGGTCATCAACACCGGTTTTCGCCTGTGCTTCACGAAAATCTTCTGCGGGTAATTTTTGTTGTAATGTAGCCAATTCTTCAAAGAGCCAAACCACCATCATGTTGGTATAGGCATTGTTTTTCAACCCGCCTTTTGCTGCATGAGGGTAGCCTTCGTGAAATTCATCCGGGCCCATGACACCTTCGATAGAGTAGCGTTGCAAGTCTTCATCCCAAGTAGCGGCGCTTTGCCAAAAATGAGCAATCTCCAATAGCATTTCCGTTCCGTAATTTTTCATAAAGGCAATATCGCGAGTATTGTGCCAGTATTGCCACACATTGTAAGCAATCGCCAAGGAGACATGCCGTTGCAGTCGGCTGTGGTCTTCCTTCCATTCGCCACTGATGGGGTTCAAATGCAGTTTTTGAGATTGCTCGCTGCCCTCCAATCCGGATTGCCAAGGGAACATTGCCCCTTGATAACCGGCTTCAGCGGCTTCTTTTTTCGCCATTTCCAGTCGACGGTAACGATACAACAACAATTCTTTTGCCGTTTCAGGAAAATGGATGATATAAAAAGGAAAAATAAACAATTCATCCCAGAAAATATGCCCGCGATAGGCTTCCCCGTGCAATCCCCGTGCGGTCACAGAAGCATCCAGCTCCTTGTTGCCATTCGGGGAAGCCGAAGACAGCAGATGATAGGTATGGAGATTTAATAATTTTTGTGACATCAAATCCCCTTCAACAGTGATCGCGGCTTTTTGCCAAAGCTGTTGCCATGCTTTTTGTGATTCGTGATAAAGCGTTGTAAAAGAAGGCAGTGGCGAAAAACCGGCAAAATCTGGGGGTGTTTGTCGGAATTGTTGGACATCCACGGTTTTTTCTAGGGAATACCAGTCCTTTTCATGGGCTGAAATCGTTAGATGTTGGGAAATTTTTTCTGTCTGCACTTCATTGATCAGTTTCGTCAAATCCAAGGTATCACTGGCAAGTGCCGAAGTTTGTCGGATGGTGATACCGGACTGGTTCGTTCGGGCATCCAAGCGGGCGTATTGTTCATGCGCCTGCAACACATCAAGCGTCAAGTGATGATGGGTCAGGCTGCGGTAGCGGGCGACATTATAATTGAATACTCCACCATCTGCTTCGGATACCAAGGTGATTTCACCAGAAAAGTTCATCGGCGAAAAGCGGTAAATCAGGCTATAGCGATGCACCTCTGCCATACTGGCGATTTTTTTTGTCTGGATCGCGATTTTCTTTCCATTGTTTAACTGAATTTCACTCCAAGATTGAAATAACCCTGTTCGTAAATCTAGTTGGCGTTTCATCGTCAGTACTGTATTGTTTGCGACATCAACTGTTTCGCCGTCTACGATTAAATAAATTTTTTGCAAATTTGGTGCATTGACAAAATCTTCATTGTAAATCGTCTGTCCGGAAACCTCTGAAGCTGCGGTATTATACAAGCTGGCCAAATAGGTAGCAGGATAATTTTCTTCGGTGATGGTCATTTCCGGCGTTGTCCCCCGTAGACCCATAAAGCCGTTACCGACTGTCAACAAGGATTCCACAGAATATTCGTCCTTGCCGGGAGCGTACCCATGATAAGTTATCAGCCAAGGTAAATCTTCCCGTTGCTTTTCGGCATCCTTTGTATAAACGAAGGGTAGGTTCAGTGCTTCCGTCAATGTTTGAGCGGCTTCAAGAATCCGACCTTCCTGTGAAACCAAAATTTCTTTCTCAGCGTGGATTTCTCCACCATCAAAGGATCCTGCTATCTGCTGCAAATAGGCTTCTACCTCTGTCAACGTGTCAAAAACAGCCGGCTGATCAACTCCAATGACCTGCCATTGCGGATCAAGATATGTGATTTGTACATTTTTCATTACGACACTCCTTTTCTAACTTGTCTATACATGCAAGAATATTATAGCGGAGAATGTAAGCAATTACAATTAAAAATTGTTGTTTTCTTATGTTTTTAAATAAAAACAGCAAAACATATCTGGTGAGAGAGTACAAGTGATAGTTATTTAACAAACTGTGAAAAAAATTTAAAAAATATTGATACAAACCCATTTTTCTTGTGAAAAGAAGATGTCTATGATTTATTTAAAAAAAGAAAGTTTGAATTATTTTTGTAAAACGCTTGCATATATTTTATTTACACGTTATTATTAATTTGTAAAACAGACATATATATACAAGTTACTATGAAAGGGGTTTTATCCATGGGTAAATATCAGGCGGATGTTGAACAGCTGCTGAAGGACATCGGCGGCAAAGAAAACATCGCGGCAGTGACTCACTGCGCAACACGAATGCGGTTTGTACTAAACGATCCAGACAAAGCCGATGAGAAAGCAATTGAGGATATTCCAAGTGTAAAGGGAATGTTCACCAATGCGGGTCAGTTCCAAGTTATCATCGGGAATGATGTTCCAACGTTTTACAACGAATTCACGGCGGTTTCCGGTGTTGAAGGAGTTTCCAAGGAACAAAGCAAGTCTATTGCGAAAAAGAATCAAAATCCGATACAACGAGCAGTTGCAGTTTTAGCAGAAATTTTTACACCAATTATTCCAGCAATCATTGTCGGTGGGTTGATTTTAGGTTTTCGTAATGTATTAGAAGGTATCGATTTCGGGAACGGCACGATTGTTTCACAATCGGTTTTCTGGAATGGTGTCAATGATTTTCTATGGCTGCCGGGGGAAGCAATTTTCCACTTCTTGCCAGTCGGGATTACTTGGAGTGTGACTCGTAAAATGGGAACCACCCAAATACTGGGGATCATTTTAGGGATTACCTTGGTTTCACCACAATTATTGAATGCCTATGCAGTAGGAAGTACAGCGGCAGCAGATATTCCATTTTGGGATTTTGGTTTTGCCCAAATCGACAAGATTGGTTACCAAGCGCAAGTTATTCCGGCCATGCTGGCAGGATTTATGTTGGCTTATTTGGAAATTTTCTTCCGAAAACGGATTCCTGAAGCGGTTTCTATGATTTTTGTTCCGTTGTTTGCTTTGTTGCCTACGATTTTGGCGGCTCATGTGGTCTTAGGACCATTCGGTTGGTGGCTAGGCAGCGGTATTTCCTTTGTCGTAAATACAGGATTGACGTCATCGGTCAGCTGGTTGTTCAGTGCACTGTTTGGGTTCTTATATGCACCGTTGGTTATCACGGGATTGCATCATATGACCAATGCCATTGATATGCAGTTGATTGCTGATTTTCAGTCAACCAATTTATGGCCAATGATCGCGCTATCTAATATTGCCCAAGGTTCGGCGGTGTTGGCAGTTTATTTCTTACACAAAGGCAATAAAAAAGAAGAACAAATTTCAATTCCAGCAACGATTTCTTGTTATCTGGGCGTTACAGAGCCTGCGATGTTCGGGATCAACTTAAAATACGTTTATCCCTTTATCGCTGCGATGATCGGTTCAGGTCTGGCTGGTATGTTCAGCAATCTGATGGGAGTTCGTGCCAATGCGATCGGTGTCGGTGGTTTGCCAGGGATTTTAGCTATCAATTTCAATATTGGCGGTGGCGGACTTGCCTTCTTGGTGGCGATGCTGATTGCGATTGTTGTACCGTTTATTTTGACTATCGTATTCCGTCGTCAAGGAATCTTTAATAAGATCGATCCTGTCGAAGAAGCTACCGGTAATCTTGCGCCTGAATTTGCTACAGCCGGTGTCAGCGTATCAAATGTTGCGACAGAAGAAGCTGTTAGTGCAACGCCAATAGCTACGACAGAAGAAAAACTATTTGCACCAGTCGATGGTCAAGTCATCGCAATCGGGGAAGTTTCCGATCCTGTTTTCTCCCAAAAAATGATGGGTGACGGATTTGCGGTTCGACCAACAGCCAACGAGATTTATTCACCGGTTGCCGGAAAAGTGACCAGCGTGTTTGAAACGAAGCATGCGATTGGTCTTTTGACAAAAACCGGAGCAGAAGTCCTCGTGCACATGGGACTAGATACGGTTGAGTTAAAAGGAGCACCTTTTGATGTGAAGGTCAAAGAAGGGGATGAGGTCACACCAAATACCTTGTTGGCAATCATGGATATCGCTGCTGTCAAAGCGGCTGGAAAAGGAACCGATGTATTGACGGTTCTTACTAATGCAGAGAAAGTCTCAAGTCTGACGCTGACAAAAACCGGCGAAATCAACGCCAAAGAACATGTCGGTGAAGCGGAGATGTTGTAAGTTGAAAAATCAAAAAACAGCCTAGCGAGATTATTTCGCTAGGCTATTTTTAACCTTCAAATAGAAGAAAATATTTCTGAAAAGTAGGCATTAATTCTTTTTTGGAGTGTTGGGCAAGCGATTCAATTCTTCTGCTGAAAAGAGTAACGTGCCAGTGTTTTTGGCTTCGTAAAAATTATTGGAAGCTGCGTCTCGTAGCTTTTTTTTGTTTTGGAGATAGATGTTTTTTCCTATATTGAGATCTGGATTTAGTTGAACTTCTCTTTGGCTCGGGATGACTATTTTACTCTTTTTATTGCTGCTAAAGAGAGTGTACTCACCAAATAACAGAAGTCCAATTCCCGTTTCATCCCTACCGTTTATTAAACCTGAACGTTTCGCCAACTTAACAAAGGGTTTAGTTGTTTCAAAATAAATAGTGTAGGAAACATCTGTTGGGAGGGTAATTCTTTCGTCAGTTATGTCTAAGGTAATTGTTTTTTCTGGTAGCACAGTTTTCTCAATTTTCGTGATGACAATATCATTGGCATCCAATAAGGCACCATTTACCCAAAAGATAAGAACAAGCACTGTAGTCAAGCTGATGGACAAAATACCTAAAAACAAGAGTAGTCTCTTCAACCATTTTTTCTTTTTAGTATCGAAAGTCAATTCACTGACCATTTCCTGATCATCCTTCAATAAATAATCTAATGGCAAATCAAAAAATTCACTAAGTTTGACTACCTGATCCAAGTCAGGATAGCTTTTGCCTGTTTCCCATTTCGAAACGAGTTGTCGCGTGACAAAAAATTGTTGGGCGAGCTGTTCTTGGGTCAAGTCATTTTCTTTCCGGTGTTCTTTGATAATTTTTCCGATGTTCATTTTCTTGTCTCCTCTACCAAATCTTTCTTGAGTATATCAAAAAAAAATTTCCTTGGTGGATTCCTCTCAAATCTGTGATGCAACGAATCGTAACATCCTGATTTATCAGTCTTTAACAAGTGGAAAGAAAAAGTGTCAAAAAAATCTGGAATGGTTGAATCTGTTGCTTTTTACTTGTTCTTTCACTTAATAAGATGGATTAAGTAAAAAAATAAAAGGAAATCCATTATTAAAAGAGGAAAGAGAAGGAAGAATATATGAAACGTTTACCACTCATGGATTTGGCTCAATTTGTTGCCGCATTATTGGTTATTCTGATTCACTGCGGTCGGCTGGTCGAAAATGAAGTGCTGCATTTTGTTCTTAAAAGTCTTCTTGCAAGAATAGCAGTACCATTATTTTTAGTAATCAACGGCTATTTTTATCGAGAAAAACAAAAAAAGGATTCTAGCTACCCCAAAAGATATTTTTGGCGACAGCTGCAAGTCTATTTCTTATGGAGCTTGTTTTATCTGCCTTACGGGTGGCAAATTCTTCAGGAACAAAAAATTTCTTTTTTTTGGTACCCTGCAGCTTTCATCGTTGCGTTACTATATTTGGGTAGTTGTTACCATTTATGGTATTTTCCGACCCTTTTGATGGGGATTAAATGTAGCAGTTGGTTAACAAAACGTTATTCATATCCAGTCTTATTTTGTCTTGCCGGAAGTTTCTTTTTTCTTGGTAGTAGTGAAACCTACAGTGCCTATTTAACAGGTATCCCAGCTTTCCTCTACGAAAATTACCAAAAAATTTTTTTCACCACACGAAATGGGGTGTTTTTTGGTTTTATTTTCGTTTTGATGGGTTTTTTTCTAAGTGATTATCCACAACATTCTTTATTCACTCGGAAACCTGTTTTCAAGTTGGGGGCTAGCTTGATCTTATTTGCAATCGAGGGCAGTATTGTTTTTCACCAGCAAGGAACAGACAAAAATTTTTTCTTTGCTCTTATACCCATAAGTTTGTTGTTGGCTTCTCTTTTACGAAAGGACTGTTCTTTAAAACATACAAGGCGGTGGAAGGAGTACAGCAAAGGATTGTTTTTCTTGCACCCTTTCTTTTTAGAGATTATTCAAAAGACTGCTGCTATCGCAGATTTTCGGATTTCTGGTCTACAGTTGTTTTGTTTAACAGCGCTAATGACGTTACTCTTTTTAATTGGTAAAAAGCAAGGAGAAAAGGTTTTGAAGGGATTTTTTTTTGCCGAAAAAGACTCTTCGAAAAGTCAAAAAGTACCTTTTCGAAGAGTCTAAAGAAACTTATTCAATCGCTATATTATTCCCCGGTGCATCTTTATAACCGGCTTTTGGCAGGTTCAGGGTCAATACGCCATTATCGAATTTGGCTTTGATGTTTTCGTCGTCGATGCCTTGCATAGTGAAGCTGCGTTGGTAGGAGCTGCTGGAACGTTCGCGACGCAAATAGCGACCGGCATCATCTTTTTCTTCTTTTTCAGAAGATTGAGTAGCGGTAATGGATAAAATATCGTTAACATAGCTGACTTTGATGTCTGTTTTTTCAACTCCTGGCAAGTCGGCCTTCACGATATAATGGTCGTCATATTCTTTGATGTCCGTGGAAATCTGCCGTTCCTGCCAGAAATTATTCATCAGCTTTCCGAACAAATCCTCTGCGTTGCCTAAATCTTTTAAATCTCTTGGAATCAAGTTTGCCATTAGATATCCCCACTTTCTTTTTTTTCTAGTATAATTGTAGAATGAAATCGCTGTTTTTAGCAAATCAAACGATTGTTTTTTCGGTAAAAATGCAAGAGTCTTTCTATACTTTTACTTTCTGCTATGATAGAATACACAACGACTCTTTTCAGATGAGTAGGTGAGAAAATGGAGATAATCGAAAAAGCACCGGCAAAGATCAATCTGGGACTGGATGTTTTGTTCAAACGACCAGATGGGTACCACGAGTTGGCAATGGTGATGTCCAGCGTTGATTTGGCAGATCGGCTGACGATGGAAGAATTGCCGAATGACCAAATTATTGTAGAGACCAACAAAGCATTTTTACCTGTGGATCAGCGAAACAATGTCTACCAGGCGGCGGTCTTAGTTAAAAAACGCTATGGCATTAATAAGGGAATCAAAATTTCCATTAAAAAACAGATTCCTGTGGCAGCTGGTTTGGGCGGAGGAAGTTCCGATACAGCAGCAGCTCTGCGGGGCATGAACCGCTTATGGGATTTAGCCCTTTCGGATCAGGAATTGATTGAGCTGGGGATGGAAGTTGGGACGGATGTTCCTTATTGTCTTTACGGCAGAACCTCTGTTGTTGCCGGCAAGGGGGAAATCGTAACAGGAATTGATCCCATGCCTCAATGCTGGGTCGTTTTGGTGAAACCCCGTGTGAGTGTGTCTACCCGCACGATTTTTCCCGAGGTAGATATAGATAAAATCCATCATCCGGATATTCCTAAGCTGACAGAAGCCATCCGCAACAATGACTACCAGCAGATGATTCGATACATGGGCAATGCGTTGGAGGATGTCACAATTCAGCGGCACCCGGTGATTCAAAAAATCAAGGATCGTATGATGAAATACGGGGCAGATGTGGCATTGATGAGCGGCAGCGGACCGACCGTTTTCGCTTTGTGCCGTCAGCATTCTCGGGCACAACGAGTGTACAATGCGCTTAAAGGATTCTGCGATGAAGTGTATCTGGTACGAACACTAAAGTAAAAAAGAGCTTGATATAAGTTCACAAAAAACCATTATGGCTCTATACTTTTTG
>NZ_MAEK01000034.1:12780-191573 GCF_009933265.1 Enterococcus sp. JM9B
CAAAAAGTATAGAGCCATAATATATTGTAAATCTGATGTGCCTACCTGCCTATCAAATGGAGATTCCAAATAATCTAGAAAACAAAATGAGAAACAGAGATTTGTTAAGAACTTTTGATTCTTATTTTATTTTTTTGCAGCTCGTTCCTTTATTATCAGTTTCAGATTGCTCAGTACAGAGATACCAATATCCATTTTTTAAATCAAACTATGTTGGTCTAAACTAGTTTATAGAAAATTAGTTTAGGCTATTTTTCTGTTAAATAATCTAGTGCAAAAGCTAAATCAACATCTTTTACTAAATGTTTCCGCGTGAAAGGAATACGAATATCCGGTACCACACCTTTACCCAGAAGACCGGCTCCCCGATCCACTCGTGAATGTTTACTTGTAGGATACATAATCGTAAATTCTGGATAGCTTTGCTCTACACAATTTGCATAATCATTAGCTCCTAATGTATTGCGGCCGATGATAGTCACTTTCTCTGACCGTTTACATGTTTCTACAAATTGATCTCCGGAAGAGCCGCAAGCGACATCTGTTAAAATCACGATTTTTTTTGGATAGGACTTTCCTTCAAAAGAATAATCAAAATCGTTGAATCGGGGAACCATTCCCATTCCCCGATGGTGCTCCCAAAAAATCTGTTCTTTTTTCAGAAATGGATGGAAGGTTTCAGGTAGTTGTTCTATGACTTCGTTTGTAAACAGCTCCTTTCGCAAATCATAGGAACGTTGGGTTACATTGAAAAAAAGAAAATCTGACGGTGCAACTAACTGGCTAATGGATCGATTTTTAGTGAAAAGATAAGGCAACAGCGGAAAATAATTTATATCCGATCCACCAAGATTAATTCGTACATCAATAATCAAGTGAGGAATGCTTGATAAGTCAGTTGTATTTTTTTCAAGTAACTCGATGATTGCTGAATCATCTGCAAAATCAGTTAATTTTAGATAACTGCACGTATTAGATATTTTTTTATAGATAAATTCTGGGTTGTAGGAAAAGGGATGAACTTCTTTTACCAGTTGATAGGAAGAGCCATTCCTCACTGTTACTTCCTGTGCGTAATTTAGAATGAAGCGAAAGTCTTGACGCTCATGAATTGGATCAAGCAGGTCTTGAAAAGAATGAGAAACCTGTGAAATGGATTTGCCATCAATGGCAACGAGTTCACTTCCAATTGGCAGAGGAGAATTTTTTCCACAAGCTGTAACATAAAGAGAATTCTCAAACCGTCGAACAAGAAAATTATTCTCCCAAATTTGCTGTGTGTGATCTTTTATTGCCAAATGACGATCTTGAAAACTGAGTAAAAATTTTTCTGTTTCATAAAAGAATTCTTTATACGTAGCGCATTTTTCTATTTTTTTTAAATAGCGTCCCGCATTTGGCAACGATTGTCGCTGAAAACCGGCGTAATCCACATGAGTTAAGGAAATAATCTCCTTTGCATAATCTATATAATTTTGTACCATAATCACTACTCTTTTCTTTCTTTAGTATTTTAAGTATAGAAAAGATATAATAAAATAATCGAATTTATTGCATAAATGCAAGGAGTATGAGAATGGATTTTGGAAAAACATTTAAACAAGTACGAATACAAAAGGGTCTAACTCTTCGGCAAGTCAGTGGAACTGCTATTTCAGAAAGCCAGCTTTCACGATTTGAGAATGGGAAAAGCATGCTGACAGCAGATCAATTTTTTAAATGTCTGGCAGCGGTCAATATTTCTGCCGGGGAGTTTCAAGCGTTGATGGAAAAAGAAGAAAATGCCCAGAAAACAGGGATCCAACGAACAATCCGACAACTAACAAATACCTTTCAATTTTCAAGGCTGCAGGAGATGGCTGAAGAATTGAAACAGGCCAGTCAATTTGAGGATGATTGGCAACACCATTCCTATTATTTGATTCAGGGAGTGTTATGGCTGAATCAAGAGCAATCGCCGAAAGATGAGACTGGTAAATCTTTTTATGGTCAAATGTATTTGGAACGCTATTTTTTTCAGATTCAAGAGTGGACTTTAATAGAAATTAACGATTATTTGCAGTTGTTCCCTCTGCTTTCTGTTGAGAGTGTTTGTATTCAATCCCAAACAATTTTAAGAAAAATTAAAACTTATCCGCAAAAAAGTGTCTATTTTCGGTTCTTACTGAGTCTTTTTTCCTACTATGTTTATCACGGAGAGATTACTTTGGCAGAAAAGATACAAGAAATTGTTGAAAAGGAATCTAAAAATAACGATTCTGTGATGGGGCAGATTTTAGTGATTTTCCATCAAGGTATCCTAGCGAAAATTATGGGTGATGAAAAACAGTGTAATCAGAAATTTGATACTGCTTTGTCATTATGCCGAATTTTAAAGCAAAATGAGCTGGCTAAAACCTTGCGGAGGCGTCGAAAACGCTGGAATGGCTACCCGGATTTTGTGGAGTTGGTTACAATGGTGGAGTTGTTTCAGGTGTAGGAGTATGTAGAGAAGACGAAATTAAAAAAGGGAGTAAATTTTAGAGATGAATGTGGTATTCTTGGGAAAGATATATTGCAAACTTAAAATGCGCAACTTGTATTAAGATACATCATATATGCGGTTAAATACTCCTAATCGAGTGGACGTAAATTTATAAAATATAAGTGGGTGTTCAGAATGATAAAACAGATAAATGTTGTCGGTGCAATATTAATTGATGACAATAAAATATTGTGTGCAAAGCGAGGACCAGGACGCGCGTTAGCAAATCTTTGGGAATTTCCAGGTGGGAAGATTGAAAAAAATGAAACTGCGCGAGAAGCATTAAAAAGAGAATTAATAGAGGAACTAAAAATAATTGTCTCTGTTGAGAAGGAAGCATTCAAAAGCACCTCTTATGAATATGATTTCGGACAAGTAAATTTGACAACTTTTATTTGTCACTTAGAGAAGGGAAATCCTGTACTAACTGAACATGTTGCTGTTGAGTGGTTATCGGTGGAACAATTAAATAGTTTAGATTGGGCACCAGCAGATATTCCAACTGTTCAAAAATTACAAAAGGATTCAAAAGGTATCTAAGATGGATATATTGGAGCGCTCATTAAAAAAAGCATTTATTGATAGGCAAGTCGAAAGTTCAAAATATGATCCAAGGATAATCATAAACAATCCAAGCAAAAAAGAATTTTTGCTAGATATCTTACAAGATGAAATTGATAACTGTCAGAATTTCTTTTTTTCTGTTGCTTTTATTACACAAGATGGGCTAGATGTCATTAAGTCACGTTTAGCCGATCTTAATAAGAAAGGGATCAAAGGGAAACTGTTAACATCGACCTATCTTTATTTTAACCAACCATATATGTTTGAGGATCTATTAAAAATACCAAATCTTGAAGTACGGGTATCAGAAAAAATTGGTTTTCATGCAAAAGGATATCTGTTCCAACGGGAAAATTTTCATTCTTTTATTATAGGTAGTTCAAATTTAACTGTTAATGCATTGAAGGTAAATTATGAATGGAATGTTCGTTTAACTTCTTATGAACATGGAGAAATCATCCATCAAATATATGAACACCTTGTATCAGAATGGGAAATGGCAACGTCTTTGACGAGTTTTTGGATTCAGGAATATAAGAAAATATATGAAATAAAAAAGTCCGTGGTTCCCTTGGTAGAACAGAGTAACGAAGATTTTTCTGAAAAATATCATGTTACACCGAACCGAATGCAAAAGGCTGCTCTAGAAAGTCTCAGAGAATTAAGGGAGAGTGGCGCAGATAAAGGGTTAGTTATCTCAGCTACTGGAACGGGAAAAACTTATCTAGCAGCGTTTGATGTAGCGCAAATGCAACCGAAAAGAATGTTATTTATTGTTCATCGAGAACAAATTTTAAAAAAGGCAATGGAGTCGTTCAAAGAAGTTGTAGGGGGGCTAGAGGAAGATTTTGGTATATTATCAGGGACACAGAAGGATATTCAGGCTAGGTACCTCTTTGCGACGATTCAAACAATATCGAAAAAAGAATACCGAGAATTATTTTCTCCAAATGATTTTGACTATCTGTTAATTGATGAAGTGCATAAAGCAGGTGCTCAGTCTTATTTGAATGTTATTGATTATTTTGAACCAAATTTCTTGTTAGGAATGACTGCAACACCGGAAAGAACAGATGGATTCAATATTTTTGAGTTATTTGATTTCAATATTGCTTATGAAATTCGACTGCAAGAGGCACTTGAAGAAGATTTTCTATGTCCTTTTCATTATTTTGGCGTAACTGATTATGAAAAAGATGGTTTACTTATTGATGAAACCTCAGATTTAAAGTATCTTACTAATCAAGAGAGAGTCGATTTTTTAATTGAAAAAATTAACTATTATAGTTGTTCCCGAAACAATCCCAAGGGGTTGGTATTCTGTAGCAGGAAAAGCGAAGCTAAGAAAATGGCTGAACTATTTAGACATAGAGGCATACCTAGTAGCTATCTTTCTGGGGAAAATTCCACTAGGGACAGAGAAGCAGAGATACAGAAGTTGGAGACCGGTGAAATAAATTATATTTTTACGGTTGATATCTTCAATGAAGGTATTGATATTCCTAAAATTAATCAGGTTATCATGCTAAGAAATACGCAATCAAGTATTATTTTTCTTCAACAACTTGGACGAGGATTAAGGAAAGATCCATCAAAAGATTTTGTCACAGTAATTGATTTTATTGGTAACTACAAGAATAATTATATGATTCCAATGGCGTTTTCAGGCGATAATACTCGTAACAAGAATAATCTTAGACGAGATACTTTTGATACGAATTATATTAGTGGTTTATCTTCAATTAATTTTGAACAGGTTGCTAAGGAGCGAATTTTTAAATCAATTGACGAAGCGAGTCTTGATTCTATGGTTGAAATCAAGAAAGGTTATGAGGATTTAAAGAATCGATTGAACCGTGTACCTTATTTATTGGATTTTCAAAAATTTGGTAGCATTGATCCACAGCTTATCGCAAATAAAGAAAAAACCTATTATAATTTTTTAACGAAAATAGGAGAAGCAGAAGGAATACTATCCGAGCAAGAGAATTTAGCATTATTATTTATTACACGAGAATTATTATCGGGCATTCGTCCTCATGAATTATTGATTATAGCTGAATTTATTAATAGCTCAAGGGAGAGTATGACGATTACTGAAATAAGGAACCTTTTATTAGAGAAGAGGGTTCCTTGCAGTGAAGAAACTCTTGATTCAATGCTAAAAGTTTTAGATTTAACCTTTTATGAGGTGAATTTGCGCAGAACTTATCAGGAGAGCCAACTCTTTGAGCTAACAAGAAATACGCTTACTATTACAGATTTCTTTAAAACTGCTCGGAAAAATATGTACTTTAGTAAAATGTTTGGGGATTTAATTGATACCGCATTAGAAAAAAATAAAGAGTATGATTTATTGGAATCACTTAGTTTGTATAAGAAATATCGCCGTAAAGATGTTTTGCGAATGCTAAATATGGAATTCAGCCAAAATGAACAAGGAATTGGTGGATATACTTTTAGCAACAATCATTTTGTTATTTTTGTAACTTTGGATAAAGGGAAAAATTTTAAGGCTTCTCAGATTGCTTACGAGGATGAATTCATTGATGAACGAATCTTCAAATGGTTCACAAAATCTAATCGAACACTTCAATCAAAAGAGGTTGCTATTTTAAAAGATAGGGATAATTGGGATGTGCATCTTTTCATAAAAAGAAAATATAATGATAGAGATAAAGAAACTGATTTCTACTATCTTGGAAAAATTAAACCAATTATTGAGACAATAAAACAGGAGAAAAAGCCAATAAATACCGAAAAAAACGTGAATATTGTCGATATGGAGTTTATATTGGATCAGCCAGTTGAACCGAATCTTTATAAATTTTTGACGAGTACCTTAATGGAGAGATGAGAAATGTGATAAGAATGAAGTAGTTTTTTTCTATTTCTCATAATTATTTTCATATTTCAGAAATAAATTCCTTATGTTCGCTTGACAAAAAGGAATCGTTTTCATTAAAATGAAGCCAGATAGTTTAAATTGAATAAAAAAAGGCACCTTGAAGTTTAGCGGGAACTAAACTGCAAGGCCTTGAAAAATCAGTTGGACCTGATCAATCAAGTTGCCATAGTTAGTGCAAGCACTAACCTTGTTAATTGTACCTAATTTTTTTCTGGATTTCTACCGGTTTAGTGCAATTTTTCTCTGAAATTTGGGATTTAACAAGGAAAGTCAATGCTCGTTTATTTGCTATGTCAGAGGTATTGGACAGTCGTCTAGTACCTCTTTTTTTATGTCGATTTTTACTATCAGAAAGGGTGGGAATATGGTGGTAGTTCAGGTGTTGTCGCATAATGCGGTGATTGTAAAAGAAATTGAACGGAAAGGAGAGTGGGTATTGGTGCAGCGCGGTATCGGTTTTGGTAAACGACAAGGGGATGCTATTGATGGGGAACAAGCACGACGGTATCGAAAAATTGAATAAAATTTACTGGAGGGTAACTGATAAGCAGGCTTGATCCATTTCACGTATGTGGAGTGTATCGGGTCTGTTTTGATTTAGAAGGGAGGTAGGCGATGTCTTTGAAAGAATTTATTACAGCTAGAAATATTATTATGGATTTTAACGCAAGTTCAAAAAAAGAAGCAATTGAAAAATTGGCTATTTTATTATTTGAAAATGGCGATCTAATTGATAAAAATGAATTTATTCAAGCTGTTTTTGAGAGAGAAAGTTACACCACGACTGGAATTGGAAATCATCTTGCGATTCCTCATGGAAAAGGAAGCACTGTCAAGAAAGCCACTCTTATTTTTGCTAAAGCACAGCAACCAATTAATTGGGGTTCATTAGATGGGGAACCGGTGGATATTATTTTTCTAATGGCTATTCCTCAAACGGATAATGGAACTGATCATTTAAGAATGTTAGCAGAGCTATCTGGAAGGTTAATGGACGATTCATTTATTGAAAAAATTAGAGAGGAAACGTCTGTTGACCGGTTAGTCAAACTTTTATCAAATTAAGGAGTGAAGAGAATGGCAAAAGTAAAAATCGTAGCGATCACAGCATGTATTACTGGAGTTGCTCACACGTATATGGCTGAAGCAAATTTAAAAAAGTATGCAAAAAAGGAAAATTGCGAGATTAAGGTTGAAACACAAGGGGCAATGGGAATTGAGCAACCATTATCTCAACAAGATATTGACGAAGCAGATGTAGTGATTTTTGCAGTCGATACATCAGTAGTTGGCAAAGAACGTTTTGAAAAGAAGAAAATAGTTGAAGTCGGTACCTCAGAAGTAATAAAAAATGGGAGAGAAGTATTTAAACGTGCTTTGGATATGATTGGGGGTTGAGAAAGTGACAAGTATAAAAAAATTTGGTAAGGAACTTGCTAGGCATTTCATGACAGGCGTTTCTTATATGTTGCCAGTTGTTGTTGCAGGCGGCTTGATGGCGTCTTTTTCAGTAATCTTTGGTGGATCGAATGTGTGGAATGACACTATTACGATTTGGGGCGATCTGAGGCAATTGGGTGTTATCGGTTTGGAATTGGTTGTACCGATTATTGCGGCGTATATCAGCTATTCCATTGCAGATAAACCAGGATTAGGTCCGGCTTTTATTGGAGGAATGGTAGCACAACAATTAAATGCGGGATTTCTTGGTGGAATGGTCGTAGGGATCGCTTCTGGCTATTTTATATTGTTCTTGAAGAAAATAAAATTTCCACCACGAATTGCACCCGTGAAAACGATGGTCCTTATTCCGTTAATAGGTTCTACAGTCATTGGCTTTCTGACAATCTATATCATAGGAAAACCAATTGCTGCAATGAACGAAGCTTTGACTAGTTGGTTGCAGAGTATGAGTGGTGGTAATGCCGTGTTGCTTTCTGTCATTCTTGGAGCAATGATGGCAGTCGATATGGGAGGTCCAATCAATAAAATTGCGAATACTTTTGGGTTAGCAGCTTTTGCAGAAGGAATCTATACCATAAGTACACCAATGGAAATTGCAGTTTCTATTGCACCTGTTGGCATGTTTTTAGCAACGATTATTGGAAAAAAATATTATTCGGAAGAAGAAATTGAAAGTGGACGTTCTGCAATTATTATGGGGCTGGTAGGAATATCAGAAGGAGCAATCCCGTTTGCGGTAGCTGATCCTTTGTGTGTGTTACCTAGTATTATTATTGGAACGACTGTTTCCAGCGGTCTAGTTACTTTGTTAGGAATAACACAAAACACTGCACTATCAACATTTTTAGCCATTCCGTTTACTAGCAATATTCCACTATACTTATTATGTATTGCAGCTGGAGTCGTTGTTACTGCGATGATGGTCAATGGTCTAAAAGCATTAAAGTATCGAAGGACTGAAGCAATAAAAGAATTTGTGGGTAAAGATAAAAACTATGATTTGGATGAGATTGATAAATTTAGAGTGGGGGAGTAATAGAAAATGGTCAAGCATACAAATGAAGAATTTCCACTAGATTTTTTATGGGGTGGGGCGGTTACAGCAACACAAACAGAGGGGAATTGGACTTTAGATGGCAAAGGAGTAACGCCGCCAGACCTAATTGCTTATGAAGAAGGCAAGGTACAAAATGATCTTATGTCAACATCAGAAATCGATTTAGCAATTGTAGATACAGTGAATTATTATCCAAGAAGAACTGCGATTGATTTTTACCATACGTATCCGCAAGATATTGCTTTGCTCAAAGAACTCGGTTTGAATTCTTTTCGAACATCAGTCAACTGGGCACGAATTTTTCCTATGGGTGATGAAGAACGGCCGAATGAAAAAGGATTGGCTTTTTATGATGATCTGATAAACGAACTAATCAAAAATGATATTGAGCCAATCATAACAATTTCACATTTTGAAATGCCGGTGCACTTATCCGTGAAATATAAGGGATGGTATTCAAGAAAAGTCATTGATTTTTATTTGAGATATTGCGAAGTTTTGTTTACCCACTTTAAAGGGCGAGTAAAGTATTGGGTACCATTTGATGAAATGAATCTGATTCATCGAGAATCTTTTAGTCAATTTGGCATGCCAAGCGATTTAGTCGAAAATTCATTAGAAAACAAATTAAAAGCGTTGCATCACAAAATGCTAGCGTCTAGTCTAGCAACGAAATTGGCTCATGAGATTGATCCCAGTAATCAAATCGCAGCGATGATTTTATCTAACTATGCTTATCCTGCCTCAAGCAGTCCGGAAGATATACGAGCTGCACAATTAAATAATCAGTTTGAAAACTATTATCTGGATGTATTGGTACGTGGCAAGTATCCTGGAACGATACTTCGGTATATTGATGAGAATGGGTTTGATATCGGATTCCAAATAAAAGACAAAGAAGTATTTGAAAAAGGACAAGCAGATTTTATTGGTGTTTCCTATTATGGCAATCGAACCGTTTCTAAAAAGAGTATCAAAAATTGGCCTAATCCAGCAATTAATAATCCTCATATTAAAAAGAACGCATGGGATTGGTTGGAGGATCCAATTGGGTTGCGCTATACGTTGAACAAGTTATATGACCAGTACCAATTACCGATATTTTTGATGGAGCTTGGCACGGGAATACACGATAAAGTTGAAGGTGGAAAAATTCATGATCAAGATAGAATCGAATTTTTCAAAGAGAATCTGCACCAACTAAAAGAAACAATCAAAGATGGTGTCCCAGTCATGGGGTGTCTAACTTGGGGGCCAATCGATATTGTCAGTAATGCTTCTGCACAAATGAGTAAACGATATGGATTCATTTATGTCGATATTGATGATTCCGGAAAAGGAACCGGAAAAAGATTGAAAAAGGATAGTTTTTATTGGCTCCAAGAAGTTATTAGAGGAAATGGGAAGGCTGTTTAAAAGTTACAGATGTGAGATAACTCCCCCTCACGCCTTCACATACCCATACCCGACACTTTGCAGCTCAACCAAATCTAGAACCCCAGCAGGGACGACGACCACGTTTTCAGGCAAGTCGTCCTTGCTGATTTTATTTGCTTTCATGGCGTTGTTACAGGCGTGAAATTGCACATCGTTAGTTTGAATAAAAGGAAGGTTTTTGTTCTCTAAATATCCTTTAATGGCGATGCCGTTGACCGAGACTACAATGGTAATGTCTGAAGATGATTTCAGTAAATTTTTGACGTTTTGTGCCGTCTCCTGCCACTTTTCTAATTCATCGATATGGAAAACAACTTTCATAGGGTTCCACCTCGTTATTTTTTGATAATCATGTTAATGGCTTGTTCTAATTTTTCCGCTTGTTCTTTTGGATCTTTTTCAGGGTTTTCGAAACAGTTTTTTAGATTGTCTGCCACGATCATGCCCATAACCCGATCAATGCTGGAACGTACGGCACTTAGTTGGGTAATAATATCGATACACTCTTTTTCCTCTTCCATCATCTTTTGAATGCCGCGAATTTGTCCTTCTGTTCGTCGCAAACGATTGATGATTTTTTTTTGTTCTTCGGTCATTGTTGCCATCGTCTCGCTCCTTCAAAATTAGTTAATTGAATTATACCTATCGAGGGTATATCCGTCAATGTTTTGACTTGATTAAAATTTTTTTCGATTGGGAGAGTTGACAAAGCCCATTTATTAAGTTTAAATATACCCTACTAGGTATACAGCTTAAAAAGAATTTGCTTTTATTTTCTTATCAAAAAAAATTCATTTTATTTTTAATTTACAAATAAAACAGTCTAATTGCGTTCTTTTTCTTGTGGGATACTGATTTATTTATACCACTAGCGGTATATTTATTATCAATCTTTTTAAAAAAACTCGAACAAACAAGGAGGAAACAGAGATGAAAATTATCATTGTCGGTGGTGTCGCCGGTGGGATGTCGGCTGCGACTCGGTTGCGCCGCTTGATGGAAGATGCGGAGATTATTGTTTTGGATAAGGGACCCTATGTGTCTTTTGCCAACTGCGGGTTGCCTTATCATGTGTCCGGTGAAATTGCGGAAAGAAATGAATTGCTGATTCAAACGCCGGAAACTTTACAGGCGCGTTTTAATTTGGATGTTCGACCGAATCATGAGGTAACCGTCATTTCACCAGAAGAACATACAGTTACTGTCAAAAGTGAAGCAGGTACAAAGGTCGAATCCTATGATAAATTAATTTTATCCCCAGGGGCAAAACCTTTTATCCCACCAATTAAAGGGTTGTCGGAAGCCTCGAATGTCCATACGTTGCGGAGTATTCCGGATCTAGATAAAATCATGGCAGGAATCACCGAAACAACGGAAAATGCTGTGGTGATTGGCGCTGGATTTATTGGTTTGGAAATGGCAGAAAGTTTACAAAAACGCGGTTTAAAAGTCACGATTGTTGAGTCAGCCCCCTTTGTTTTATCAACCTTGGATGAAGAGATGGCAGCCTTTGTCAAAAATGAATTGCAGAAAAATGATGTTCGTGTCATTACATCTCAAGCGGTGACAGCCTTTGAAGAGGCGGGTAAAAAAATTATTCTAGAAGATGGACAAGTTCTTTCCTCTGATCTTACGATTTTGTCTGTCGGTGTTCGACCGGAAAATCAATTAGCAGAGCAAGCTGGACTAGAAATTGGATTTCATGATGGAGTTGTTGTAGACGAGCACTACCAGACCAGCGCCCAAGACGTTTACGCGGTGGGGGATGCTATTGTGGTCAAACAGCAAATCACTGGCGAAGATGCGTTGATTTCCTTGGCTTCTCCAGCGAATCGCCAAGGTCGTCAGGTGGCGGATATCATTGCTGGACTTCCTCGAAAAAATCAAGGAAGTATCGGAACTGCCATTGTTCGTACCTTCAATTTATCGGCAGCCTCAACTGGGTTGAGTGAACGCAGCGCAAAACAAGCAGGCTTTGATGTCTCTGTTGTTCATGTTTCCGGCAAAGATCATGCAAGTTATTATCCAGAGGCAACAGATATTTTATTGAAATTGGTGTTCAACGCCACGACCGGAGAAATCTATGGCGCTCAAGGTGTGGGAGAAAAAGGAGTGGACAAGCGAATTGACAGTTTAGCTACTGCCATCAAAGGTGGAATGACGATTGATATGCTGCCGGAATTAGAATTTACTTATGCGCCGCCCTTTGGTTCAGCAAAAGATCCGGTAAATATGTTGGGCTATGCCGCTTTGAATCTAGCAGAAGGCATCAGCGAATCGCTGCAATGGCACGAGCTTACGCAAGAAGTAGCAGAGGGCAAAATTTTGTTGGATGTGAGAACGAAAGAAGAATGGCAAAATGGGCGATTCAAGCATTCCTACAACATTCCGTTACATGAGTTACGCTGCCGATTGTCGGAACTAGATCCTGCTAAAGAATATATTGTCAGTTGTCATAGCGGGATGCGCAGTTATTTAGCAGAAAGAATATTAAAGCAGGCGGGGTTTCGTGCCAAAAGTTTGGACGGCGGCTTTGCCTTGTATCATATAATCAGACCGGAGGAAATTGAAAATGTATCGTTCAATCGGAATGCCTGAATTTTATCAAAAAACAAAACGTCAGTCTTTAGCAATCATCGATATTCGAGAAACCCATGAGTATCGCTTTGGACATGTACCACAAGCTGTCAATTTTCCTTTGAGTGAATTAGGATCAGCCTATGGAAAATTAGACACGGACAAGGAATATTACATCATTTGTCAAAGCGGCTCACGATCGACAATGGCCTGTAACTTTTTAGCGGCAAAAGGCTATCGTGTGGTGAATGTGATGGGTGGCACCTCCGCTTGGCTAGGTGGGTTGGAATAATTAGAAAACGATAAACCCAACGAGATAAGCCGAAAAAAAGTGGCGATTAGCAACCAAAAAAACCGATTGTTCGTCGTCATTTATTAGTAACCTAAAAAAGTTTCACATGAAACAATTTAACCGGGTTTCCCAAACAAATCTCTTTCAATTTTTTTAAAATATGGTATTCTTGACACGTACCAAAAAATTAAATAGAACGCGCTCGCAAAGGGGAGTCCATTTGGGCTGAGATTGAGGAAACTCTAAACCCTTCGTACCTGTTTCGATCATTCGAACGTAGGAATTGTGACGGAGATAGAAGTAGATGATGCTTCTCCTTTGTGAATTGTGACGGTTCTAAAAGGAGGAGTTTTTTTGTTATGAATAAATCAATCAGAATATGGGTGGAAGGAACGATTATTGCCGCTTTGGCGATGGTATTGTCGCTGATTCCACTGGATATCGGTGCTAGTTTTTCTATTTCGTTGGGGCAGATTCCCTTGACGATTTTTGCCCTACGCCGAGGCTGGAAACCGGGGTTGGCGGCAGGAGCGATTTGGGGGCTATTGCATTTTCCGATGGGGAAGGTTTGGTACCTCAGCGTAATCCAAGTATTGATCGAATACCCTATCGCCTTTACCTTTGCTGGTTTGGCGGGATTGTATGCGGTGAAATTAAAACGGGAAATTGGCAAAGGCAATGGCAATAAAATAAAGCTTACTTTGATTCAAGGCGCCTTTGTGGGCGCTTTGGCACGTTATTTCTGGCATTTTGTTGCCGGTTGGGTCTTTTGGGGTTCCTACGCTCAGTGGGGAATGAAACCGTGGCTGTATTCGCTGGTCATGAACAGTGCTTCTGGTTTGGCAACAGCAGTGACCACAGCCGTTGTCGTTGTTCTCAGTTACACTCTTGCGCCACAATTATTTACGCCAAAAGCGACAAATTCTCTTTCCTCAAACTAAAAAAACGTTTCTTCAATTGACTTTTGTCGTTGAAGAAACGTTTTTAGTTTGGCAAAAAAATAAGATCTTCGTCTTCATAATCGATTTTCCAAGTTCGTTTGACGCTATGATAGGTCAAGGTTGCGACCCGCATGTCTTCTAAGTATTGGCTTTCTTGTTTACGCAAGCCGGCGTCTTCTACGATGTAAATCGGAATTCGATACTCTTTGTCAATCAATTCTGTCTGATCGAAGCAAAAGAGGGTTCCTTCTTGAAACAAGCCTTTCAATTCCTTTAAGCGTTCAATCGAAAGCTTGTCAACAGAGGTTGCTTTGCGGAAAAAAGACCGTCGATCATTGATTCGTTCCAAAACAATCCGAGTCAGCTTGTCGGCCAAGATGCGATAAAATTCATCCAAATAGCGGTAATAAATCCGAGCTAAATCATCTTTGAGATCAAAGTAAACAAAATTATTTTGTAATTTATAAAAAAATGGGGAATGGAGGTGCGTCTTCATGTGACCAAAATACAACAATTCAGAAATTTCAAGAGGCGTCAGTTCCTTGATCATAGAACCGTCGCTAAAATCGATCCATTTGATTTCTTCTTGCACCCGCCCGCGACTGATCGTCGTAAAAAAGTGATCAATTGCCTCACTGCCTCGCAGGACTTTCATACCGGTATGTGCTTCATATTCGCCATAGTCACTGGAGGGATCAAGCAGTAGGATATTCTTGGGTTGATGAACGATTCCGCGAGTGAAATCTGCGGTCGTAATTCCCCGTGACAAAACGGCGTTGCTGGTTGTGTCGATATGGACATAGACCATTTTTGTCATTTTCACCTACTCCTCCTTTTCACTGTGTGCTTTTATTTTACAACAAAGCCGCTATAAAAGCTTGTTTCTTTTCCTTTAAAATTTTATTACAAAAGGACAATTTTATGAAATTTTTCTTTTTTTGTTTTCATTTTATTAAAAAAACAAATGATTGCTCCTTAATGGGAGAAATACGCTTAAGTAGGCTCTTAATGGGAAAATATGATATAGTTAGCCTATCAAAAAAATGGAGCGTAAAAGGATGGCAAAGAAAAAAAAATCTCGTGTGAAAAATTGGCTGATCAATCTGCTTTTAGTCTTATTATTGGTCGTTGGTTTGGCACTGGTTTTCAGTAATCAGATCAAGAATTTTTTGATCAAGTCCAATGGAGAAAAGTATGCCGTTTCGGCGATGACGCAAAAAGAAGTGGAAAAAAATCTGGAGGCAGATGCGCCGTTTGATTTTGATGCGATCGAATCCGTTTCACCGGAAGCGGTCTTGCGGGCGCAATTCAGCAATAAACGTCTACCGGTGATTGGGGGAGTTGCTGTGCCGCGTGTCAAGGTCAATCTGCCAATTTTTAAAGGACTGTCGAATGAGGCGCTGTTGTGGGGAGCAGGTACTTTAGACCCTGCGCAAAAAATGGGAGAAGGCAACTACGCCCTTGCCAGTCACCGGGCATTGGAAGAAGGACTGCTGTTTCGCCCGTTGGAAGATGTCAAAGTCGGTGATATTTTTTATCTGACGGACTTGAGCAAGGTGTACACCTATAAAACCCAAATCAAAAAAACTGTCGCCCCAACAGCGGTGGAGTGGCTGGACATCATTCCCGGAAAAAAATTGGCAACATTGATTACTTGTAACGATGATGCGGGCACCAATCGAATCGTTGTGCAGGGCGAATTACAAGAAATTACCCCCATTAATGAGGCGACCAAAGAAATGAAAGATGCCTTTAACTTAGAACAAAAAACCTATTGATTTGAATAACGGATGCGAATGAAACCTTTAAACAGTTTTCTTCGCATCTTTTTTCAGCTATCTGCTTTTTTGTTATACTGGAAAGGGGAGGGAATTTGATGATTATTGAACGAATTTATCCTTCAGAATTTATTGAATACCAAACAAATTTTCAGAAAAGTCAATTGGCACTGCCTTTTTTTACGAGTCATTCTGCGGGACGGGCGGGCTTTTTACAGGCGGTCAAAGAGGGAACCGCTTGGCAAATCACCGTGCAGCAGCATACCTTTTATTTAAGCGGCACTCTTCACGAAGAGGCGTTGGTGGTGACCAATTTGTTGCAGCATCCGGCAGAAAAAGTGACTTGGCAGGAAACGTTTGACAGCATTGAAGTGTTTGCCAAAAAAAATTTCAGCAAACAAATCCAGTTGAAGGTCACAGTGGAAAAGACTTTGCAGCGTTGGTTAACGGTTTATGGCTATACCGTTGAAGGAAAAACACTCGTCAAACGTTGCCAGTATCATACTGCATTGGTTCTTGGCGGTGGGGGTGCGCGGGGAGCTTATCAGATCGGCGTGTGGCAGGCATTAAAGGAACAAGGAGTTGCCATTCAATTGATTACCGGCACCTCTGTAGGGGCGCTGAATGGCGGATTGATTCTGCAAGGTGACAGTGAAGCGGCACGAAATCTTTGGTGGCAGATCAACACCGGCTCAGTGCTGCAATTTCCGGCGGCAGCGGCAGAAAGTCGCACCTTAGTGGCTTTGTTGAATCAGATTCGTTCATTGACTGCGACGGCTTTGCGGGAAAACGGAACAAGCACGGAGCCGTTAATGCAGTTGATCCAGCAAAATTTTTCTCCAGAAAAAGACCAAGGACAAAAAATTCAGCTATACGTTTGTAGTACCCGATTGCCGGATTTTTTTGAGGTAGTGGTGCCCTTTGATTGGCAAAATTTGCCGGAAAGCTTGGATTGGCTGATTGCGTCGGCCTCTTTTTATCCGGCAATGAAGGCCAAGGAGATTGGCGGGCAACTATACATGGATGGCGGCTATCGGAATAATTTGCCGGTGGATGTGGCGCTTGCGCAAGGGGCAACGGAATGTATTCTGGTGGATGTGCAGGGACCGGGTTTTGTCAAAAAAACCGCTGTCCCGCAATCTGTGGCAGTTATTGAACTGCATTCCCCATGGACGCTGGGCAGTTTTTTAGTGTTTGACGGGGATCGGTCCAAAAAAAATTATCAGTTAGGCTATTATGAGACCCAAAAGTATTTTGCGCGTTTTCAAGGCTACTGGTATACTTTTTTTAACGAAGAAAATCTGGAAAACGATTGGCAGCAGTTTTGCCAAAAAATCCGTAAAACGCAACCTCGACTGTGGCGCTTGATTAAAAGAAAAGAAACGTGGCAAAAAATGCGTAAGTTTTATCAGGGCAAGGTTACTTTTGAAACAGCCGGTCTGGCGCTAATGGAATGGATGGGTCTGCTGCTGTCTTTGGAGCCGGCACACGTTTATCGAAAAACAGATTTTTGTCGGGCTTTGTTCACCGCTTTGGAAAAACAAGAGCCCCTTGAAGGTGTTTATTCGGTTCAAGAATGGCTGCGGATGTATCGGGAACGATTGATTGCTTGGTCAGAAGTCAATCAATTCATTTATTTTTACCGAATGTTCCGGGAACAAAGACAGGAGTTGCCGGTCCATTTATTGGAGCGGCTGCCGATTCCGCTGATTGCGGCAAGATTTTTGATGTATTTAGACGAAGGAGAATAAAACATGGCGCAAGAATTTAGTTACGAGATCGTAGAAGAAATCGCAGTTTTATCTGAGAATCCAAAAGGGTGGAGAAAAGAGCTGAATCTAGTCAGTTGGAACGGCCGTCCGCCAAAATTTGATTTGCGGGATTGGAGCCCGGAACATGAAAAGATGGGGAAAGGTGTCACCTTGAGCAACGAAGAATTTGATGCGTTGAAAAAAACAATTCAGGCAATGTAACGGTAAGCAGTCCTCTTCTTTAACCAACAGGAAAAGGGGAAATCTTTTAGTAAAAAATGAATACGAAGGAGCCTTGTCCATGAAAAGCATGACCGGTTTTGGTAAAGCAATCAGCGAATCGGACCAGTATCAAATCGAAGTAGAAATCAAAAGTGTCAACCACCGCTTTTTGGATATTCAGCTGCGCAGTCCTAAGCAACTGAACAGTTTTGAAGGAGCAATTCGGCAAAAGGTAAAGGAACATCTGCAAAGAGGACGGGTAGAAATTTACGTGACTCTGACCGAAAAAGGTGACACGGACAAAGAAATCCAAGTGCACTGGTCCTTGATCGAGCAACTGGTCAAAGAACTGCAGCAAGGCAGCAAAGAACGCTTTGGGGAAACGGATTTTTCACCGGCACGGTTGTTGGAAGAGTTGGCGGTGTTGCCGGATTTTGTCGAGGTCAAGCAAAAAAAGGCAGAAGATGAGTTGTTGGAATCGTTGGTTTTGCAGGCAATTGACCAAGCCTTGGCCGCAAATGTCCGCTCCCGCACAACGGAAGGGGAGCAATTACGGCAGGTGCTTGCGGCAAATGGTACCGAGTTGTCCAATCGATTAGCAGATTTAATGCAATTTTCAGCCGAATATGAAACGGATTTCCGGGGGCGATTTGAAAAGAAACTGCAGGAATATTTGGGAGAAAGTGTTGATCAGGAACGACTACTGACGGAAATGGTGTTACTGCTGGAACGCAGCGACATCCACGAAGAGATTGATCGTATGGCGATTCATTTGAAAAAATTTGCCGTTCTAGTCGCACAGGATATCCCGGTTGGCCGGGAGCTTGATTTTTTGATTCAAGAAATGAACCGAGAAATCAATACGATTGGTTCAAAATCCAGTCCGATTGAAATCAAAGAATTGGTCGTACAGATGAAAACAATCGTGGAAAAAATTCGTGAGCAAGTTCAAAATATTGAATAAAACCAGCTTTACTTTTATCAAAGAAGTTTAATGCGAAGAAAGAGGAGGAACAAAAAATGAAGTATTATGATGTGACATTTCAAGGATTAAGCGGTCGCGGAATCATCAAACGAACGGTTCCCTCTGAAAAAGATCCCTTTGACGCTTGGGAAGACGCCTGTGTGAAAATCACGGAGGATGAATTGCAGTTGCTGGTAAATGAGACGTATATCGTAGTCAAACGGCAATACCTTGCCCGTATTGATATCGAAGAAGTCAAAGACCCGATTGACGAAGCGATGGAGCGCAAAGACGAATTGACCAGTGTGATTAACGCCTTATCAAATATGGGTTTTTGATTATTGGTTGTTTGTCAAAAGATGGGAAGCTTGTTGGAAAAACAGGCTTCTCTCTTTTTGCCATTTTTTTAAAAGTGGCTTTTTGTGGAAAATACCGCTATAATAGTAAAGTAACTCTTGAAACTTACAGAAAAAAAGTGCAAAATAGACGTTAAGCAAATGACCAGTGAAAGGACGTCCCTATGTCAGATCGAGGTTTATTAATCGTATTATCCGGGCCTTCAGGTGTTGGAAAAGGCACTGTACGCAAAGCCATTTTTGAAAGCAAGGACAATGATTTTCACTATTCTGTTTCCATGACCACTCGCGAAATGCGAAAAGGGGAAGTAGAAGGTGTAGATTATTTTTTCCGTACAAGAGAAGAATTTGAAAAATTGATCGAATCAGGAGAGATGCTGGAGTACGCCGAGTATGTCGGTAATTACTATGGCACCCCGCTTTCCTATGTTCAAAAAACGCTGGATGACGGCAAAGATGTCTTTTTAGAAATCGAAGTCCAAGGCGCACAGCAAGTAAAAGAAAAAGTGCCGGATGGTGTGTTCATCTTTTTGACCCCACCAGATCTTCATGAATTGAAATCACGAATCGTCGGTCGGGGAACAGATGCACCGGATGTGATCGAAGAGCGCATGCAGGTGGCCAGAGAAGAAATCGAAATGATGGCGCTGTACGACTATGCCGTCGTTAATGACGAAGTACCAAAGGCTGTGGAACGAATCAAAAAGATCATTGAAAGCGAACATTATCGTGTTGATCGAGTAATCGGAAAATATATCAGAATGTTAAAGGAGATGTAGTCTTATGATGTTGAAACCTTCTATCGACTCATTGTTAAATCAAGTAAATTCCAAGTATTCCCTAGTAATCCTTGCCAGCAAACGAGCTCATGAATTAGATGCCGGCGGGCAAGCAACCTTGGATAGCTTCGATTCTGTTAAAAGTGTCGGACAAGCATTGGAAGAAATCGATGCAAGAACTGTTATCAGTGATCCTCATCCAGAAATCAAACGAGCACGTTTGAAAATGGAAAAGGAAGAAAAAGAAGCACAAAAAGATCGAAGTCAAAAAGAACTGGAAGCACGGATTCGCGACGAACAAAAATTATAGACATTTTCAAGGTGAAAGCTGAAACTGGCTTTCATCTTTCTTTTTTGTGCAAAAAGGGAAATTAAGTTTTTATTTCAGCCGCGCCAAGCTACAGACAAAGGACCATTTCTCTAGTAAAATAGAGCAAGATGCTTTGCGTGGACCAAGTTTTGGACGAGGAACAACCGCAAAAGCAAGAGTCAAAAAGCAAAGAAACATCACTAATTAACAAGGAGGGACCCATGCATGGAATTAGCGGAAGTCATTGTTGATGTACCAACGATGCAGACCGATCAACCATTTACCTATTACATTCCGGATGAACTAGCGGATGTCGTGACAGTGGGCATGCGTGTGGAAGTTCCATTTGGTAATGGCAATCGACATATTCAAGGCTTTGTAGTAAACAAAACCATCTCTGATCGTGTGGACTCGTTGAAACCCATCATTCGGGTTTTAGACTTGGCACCGGTTTTGAACACAGAGCTGTTGCAATTAGCCGATTATATGAAAGAAACGACATTTGCCTTTAAAATCACCTGCCTGCAAACGATGCTGCCTAGTGTTTTAAAGGCCTCTTATGAAAAGCAAATCGTTTTATTGGCGGAAGACAATGAAACGGCAAACTCTTTTTTTGGGGAAGAGAGGGTTATTTCGTGGTCAGCAGCAGAGGAAAAAGGTATTTTGCCGGCACTGATGCGCTTACGGGAAAAACAAATTGTTGATATCCAATATTTAGTCAAAAAGAAAAATAACGTCAAGACCAGACGAATGGTTCGCAGCTTGTTGGATCATAAAGAAGCGGCGGCTCATCAAACAACCTTGCGAAAAACCGCTGTTCGTCAGCATCAGTTGCTGACGGTTTTAGCGGAGCAAAAGGAATTACTTCCCGTCACCTTTTTTACGGAAGCTGGAATTTCGACCGCTCAATTAAATCAAGGACAAAAAAATCACTGGTTGGCATTTGAAGAAGTGGAAGAATACCGGGACCCCTTCAGCGACCATCAGTTTCAAAAAACGACGGCGTTACAACTAAATGCAGAACAAGAATACGCTGTTCAAGCGGTGCTGAGTGCTGAAGCACAAGGCGAAGCCAAAACTTTTTTGTTGGAAGGAATCACCGGTAGCGGAAAAACCGAGGTTTATCTGCAAACCATCGCTTCAGTATTGCAAAAAGGAAAGACGGCAATCATGCTGGTACCGGAAATTGCGTTGACGCCACAAATGGTTCACCGTTTCAAAAGTCGATTGGGAGATGCCGTTGCTGTTTTACACAGCGGTTTGTCGCAAGGAGAAAAGTATGATGAGTGGCGGAAAATTGAACGAGGAGAAGCCCAGGTCGTTGTGGGAGCTCGTTCAGCCGTTTTTGCTCCCCTAGAAAATATTGGTGTCATTATTGTGGATGAAGAGCATGAAGCTACCTACAAGCAGGAAGAAACCCCACGGTATCACGCGCGGGAATTAGCTATTTGGCGGGGAGCCTACCATCATTGTCCTGTCATCTTGGGCAGTGCTACTCCATCATTGGAATCGCGGGCACGGGCGCAAAAAAAAGTCTACCAATTGCTAACTCTCACCCAGCGGGCAAATCCGGCAGCCAATCTTCCAACGGTTGAAGTGGTGGATATGCGGGAAGAATTTGCGAAGAAAAATACCAGTTCCTTTTCGCTGACGTTGAAGGAAAAAATCAACCAACGTTTGGCAAACCAAGAACAGGTGATCTTGCTATTGAATCGGCGAGGCTATTCTTCGTTTATCATGTGCCGGGATTGCGGCTTTGTTTTGCCTTGTCCGAACTGTGACATCTCGTTGACACTTCATATGGATACCAAGACCATGCGCTGTCACTATTGCGGGCATGAAGAACGAATTCCTCACCGCTGCCCAAATTGCGGCGAAGATCGGATTCGCTACTATGGAACCGGCACCCAAAAGGTGGAAGAAGAACTAAAAGATGTTTTTCCAACAGCAAGGATTTTGCGAATGGATGTCGATACGACTCGGCGCAAAGGCGCCCATGAGAAAATTTTAGCTGCTTTTGGTGAAAGAAAAGCCGATATTTTATTAGGCACTCAAATGATTGCGAAAGGATTGGATTTTCCGGAAGTGACTTTGGTGGGTGTCTTAAATGCAGACACCGCATTGAATCTGCCAGACTTTCGTTCCAGTGAACGGACATTCCAATTGTTGACGCAGGTGAGTGGTCGGGCAGGTCGCGCACAAAAGCCCGGTGAAGTAGTTATCCAGACTTTTAATCCAGAGCACTATGCAATCAAGTTGGCGCAGGCTCAAGACTATGAAACTTTTTATCAGCAGGAAATGATCGTTCGTCATCGTGGCGGCTACCCGCCATTTTATTTCACGGTGAAACTTACCGCCAGTCATGAAGAAGAACAACAGGCGGCACAAAAGATGTTTCAAATCGCTCGGGAGATTCAGCAGACAGTTGGGAACCAAAGCATTCTGTTGGGACCAACTCCGGGAGCGATTCTGCGGGTGAAAAACCGCTACTACTACCAATTGATTATCAAGTACAAAAATGAACCCAAGCTAGCCCAAGCCTTGCAGAAGATTTTGACAGTCAGTCAGAAGGAACAACGACAAGGACTTTTGGTGACTATTGACAAAGAACCCCTACACTTTATTTAAAGGAGCAGTCCATGCGATACCCAATTATTCTTCAGCCGGATAAGCGGTTGAAGACCCCCTGTCAGCCAATTGAATCCATCACGGATGAGCTGGTAGATTTATTAGATGATCTTTATGAAACGATGGTGGCTCATGATGGTGTCGGCATTGCCGCACCTCAGATAGGAAAAACGATTCAAGTTGCTCTGGTGGAAGTCGAAGAAGGAGATTGTTTTGAACTAATCAATCCTCAAATCATTGAAAGCCACGGCACGACCATTGACGTAGAAGGCTGCCTGAGTATTCCCCATGTGTATGGAACCGTTGAGCGGGCAGCAGAGATCACTGTCCGTTATTACGATCGCGAAGGGGACGAGATGGAGGTCCAAGCCTTTGATTATTTGGCACGGGCGATGCAGCATGAAATCGATCATTTAAACGGAATTCTTTTTACGGAAAAAATAATCGACAAAATTCCTGAAAGTGAATTAGACCAATACATGGAGGAACATGAAAATGACTAAACTTGTATTTATGGGCACCCCCGCCTTTTCCGTGCCGATTTTAGATGGTTTGGTGGCAGAGGGCTATGAAATTTTAGCGGTCGTTACCCAACCAGATCGTCCAGTCGGGCGCAAAAAAACCATCACACCGCCTCCCGTAAAAGAAGCGGCGTTAAGACACGGTATTCCAGTACTGCAGCCAGAAAAAATCTCCGGTTCACCGGAAATGGCGGAAATCGACCGCTTGCAGCCAGATCTGATCGTGACGGCGGCATTCGGACAATTTTTACCAGAAAAATTATTGCAGATCCCCCGCCTTGGTGCGATCAACGTTCATGCCTCTTTGCTGCCAAAATATCGTGGCGGGGCGCCAGTTCATTATGCCATCATCAATGGGGAAGAAAAAACTGGTGTGACGATCATGGAAATGATCAAAAAAATGGATGCCGGCGGAATTTACGCCCAAGCAGAAATTCCTATCAGTAAAACAGATGATGTGGGCTCAATGTTTGACAAATTAAGTCTCGTTGGTCGGGATCTTTTGTTGGAAACTTTGCCACAATTAATAGCCGGGAAACTGGAAAAAATCCCTCAAGAAGAAAGTCAGGTCACTTTCTCGCCGAATATCACTCGGGAACAAGAAGCCATTGATTGGCAAAAAACGGCAACCCAGATTGATCAGCAGGTTCGTGGGATGCGTCCGTGGCCGATTGCCTTTACTACTTTTGAAAATACCCGCTGGAAATTATGGCAAGTCACGCCTCTGGAAGAAACCACAGAAGCCGAAGCGGGAACGATTATCTATCGTGACAAAAAACAGCTTTGGATCGCCTGCGGGAAGCAGACGGTTTTAGCAATCAATGAGTTACAGCCAGCAGGAAAAGCCAAACAAACCATTCAGGCATTTTTAAATGGGGTAGGGCAAACCGCTACCGTCGGCAAGAAGGTAGGCGTTGTCAATGGCTAGAACCCCCAAAGTAAAACGTTCCGTTCGGTACACGGCATTGCAGATTTTAGAACGGGTGGAAAAAGGTGGTGCCTATTCCAATCTGCTAATCAATGAGGGCATCAAAAACGGTCGCTTGAATGAAAAAGATGGTCGTTTATTGACAGAATTAGTCTACGGAACCATCAGCCGTCAGCTTTTATTGGATTTTTATTTAAAAAAATTTATCAAAGATGCAAAAAAAGTGGAGCCGTGGGTTCAACGTCTGCTGCGTCTATCTTTGTATCAAATGCTTTATCTGGATAAAGTGCCCAGCCATGCGATTTTAAATGAAGCAGTAGAAATCGCCAAAGCAAAAGGCAGTGTCGGGGTGAGCAAATTTATCAATGCTGTTTTACGAAATGTGCAGCGGCAAGGAGTCGCAGATATTTCTGAAATTTCTGACCCAATCCAACGCTTGGCGACAGAAATCAGTATGCCGAAATGGTTGACTCAAAAATTTGTGGCACAGCTGGGTGAAGAAGAAACCCGTCGTTTAGGTTTATCTTTATTTACCCCAAGTCATGTCAGTGCCCGAGTCGACCTGCGGAGAATTTCCAGAGAAGCGGTGTTGGAAAATTTGGCTGAAGAAGAAATCATCGCCAAAAACAGCGTGGTTTCTCCCTATGGCGTGGTTGCAGAAAAAGGCTATCTAGCAGGAAGTACTTTGTTTCATGAAGGATTGTTGACTGCACAAGATGAAAGCTCGATGCTGGTTGCCCCAGCTTTGCAATTGCAGCCTCACCACAAAGTATTGGACGCATGTGCGGCACCGGGAGGAAAAACAACCCATATTGCCACTTTTTTGGAACACGAACAGGGTGGAGAAGTAATTGCTTTGGATATTCACCAGCACAAGGTCCAATTGATTGAAGAAAATGCGCAACGTTTAGGTGTTGACGATGTAGTTGTAGGGGAAAAGATGGATGCACGGCAGGCCCATGAACAGTTCCCGCCGGAAAGTTTTGACCGGATTTTAGTGGATGCTCCTTGTTCTGGATTAGGGCTGATGCGCCGCAAACCGGATATTAAATACCATAAGAAACCGGAAGATTTTCTGCAGCTGCAAAAAATCCAACTGGCAATTTTGGCGAGTGTTTCCGGCACCTTGAAGAGGAACGGTATTTTGGTATATAGTACATGTACAGTAACAGAAGAAGAAAATCAGCAGGTAGTGGCTAAATTTTTGGCAGATCATCCTGAATTTGAGTCAATTCCTGTCGCTGTCAATGAGCTCGTTGGAGAGACACTTCAAGAAAATCTATTGACGATTTATCCGCAGCAATTTATGACGGACGGCTTTTTTATCAGCTGTCTTCGAAAAAAGTAACGAAAGGTGAACACAATGGAAATTCGATTTCGTAGCGATGTTGGTAAAAAGCGCAATACCAATCAAGATTACGCCGCCGTATTCAAAAATAAAGCCGGCTATACGTTGGCTTTGTTAGCGGACGGTATGGGTGGTCATTTGGCAGGGGATGTTGCTAGTAAACAAGCAGTCCACGAGTTAGGGGATGCTTGGGCACAGGGAAGCATTAAGGATTCTGATACCGCAGAAGAATGGCTGGTAGAAAAAATCCAAGCTGAAAATACCGCGATTTTTGAAAAGGGACAAGAAAATCCCCAAATGAATGGAATGGGCACTACTGTCGTAGCAGTCATTTTATTTGATGACCAGTTTACGTTAGGTCATGTCGGTGACAGCCGGGTCTATCTTTTCCGAGAGGGAGAATTGATCCAATTGACGGAAGATCATTCATTGGTCAACGAACTGGTGAAGTCTGGGGAGATTACCAAAGAAATGGCGGCAAATCATCCCCGTAGAAACGTATTGACCCGCTCTGTCGGCATGCCGGGAGAGGTCGAGGTAGATGTGGATACCCATTTCTTGGCAGTGGATGATTACCTGCTTTTGGCGTCAGATGGACTGACAAATATGGTCAGCGAGGCAGAAATCACGGAGGTCTTGGCATCGGATTTAGTGCTGGATGAAAAAATCCAAGTGCTGATCGACAAAGCCAATGCAGCCGGTGGTGTCGACAATATTACGGTATTGTTGATTGAAATCGGAGGAGAACGCCCATGATTGAAATCGGCAAAAAACTAAGTGGACGATACCAAATTCTTGGAAATATCGGCAGTGGTGGAATGGCGAATGTTTATCTGGCCCACGATTTGATTTTGGATAGAGAAGTTGCAGTCAAGGTTTTGCGCTTTGACTTCCAAAATGATCAGACCGCGATTCGCCGTTTTCAACGAGAAGCGCTGGCAGCAACGGAGCTGGTCCATCCTAACATCGTCACGGTTTACGACGTTGGCGAAGAAGACGGAATGCAGTATCTTGTGATGGAATATGTCAAAGGAATGGATTTGAAACGCTATATTCAATCCCATTACCCGATTCCCTATTTAACCGTAGTAGAAATCATGCAGCAGATTTTGTCTGCAATCGCATTGGCTCATCAACACCGAATCATCCATCGGGATTTGAAGCCGCAAAATATTCTGATCAATGAAGACGGCGTGATCAAAATCGCCGATTTCGGGATTGCCATTGCACTCTCGGAAACCTCAATTACACAAACCAATACGATGTTGGGTTCAGTGCACTATCTTTCACCAGAGCAGGCACGGGGCAGTATGGCAACGAGTCAGTCGGATATCTATGCTATCGGAATCATTTTGTATGAAATGCTGACGGGAAATGTGCCGTTTGATGGAGAATCCGCAGTGACCATCGCATTGAAGCATTTTCAAGAGGAAATTCCTTCTGTGAGAATGTATGATCCGAATATTCCTCAATCGTTGGAAAATGTTGTGTTGCATGCTACCGCCAAAGAACCGGCGGACCGCTATAAAAAAGCAGAAGAAATGAGTGCAGACTTAGATACCGTCTTGTCACCGGAACGATTGAATGAACCTCGTTGGCAGCCTCATGCAATGGCAGATGCTACACGAGTACTTACACCGATTTCTGATGAAATGCTCACGAAAGAACCGGAACCAAACATCGAAGAGCCACAAGAGAAACCATCGAAAGAATCAAAAAAACCAAAAAAATCGAAGAAGAAACGAAAATGGTTATTGGTTTTTCTCGTTCTATTGATTTTGGCATTAGCTGGCGGACTGGTAGCCTTTCTTTCCAGTGGTGGACAGCGGGAAATTGCTGTGCCGGATACAGTCGGTATTACTGAAGCAGCTGCACGGGAAAAACTGCGGGAAGTCGGCTTGACCCCGGCAACGGAAACCGAAGAAATTGCCAGTGATGAAGTTGCAGAAGGTCGAGTCGTCAAGACGGACCCAATCAGCGGGAATGTTGTGAAAAAAGGCACTGAAGTAACGATTTATTTGAGTTCCGGCAGTGAAACCATCGAAATGAAGGATTATGAGGACTGGACTTATGATGAGGCATTGACGGATTTAAAAAATCTGGATTTTCCTGAAAAGAACATCGAACCAAAATACGAATACAGTGATACAGTGGAAAAAGATAAAGTCATTCGCCAATCTCCAGAGGCCGGAGAAAAGGTGTCACCGAAAGAAGATTCGGTGACATTGGTCATCAGTCAAGGTGTAAAACCGGTGGAGATGCCGGACTTTGTCAGCCAAGTATACGGCTATTCGGATGCCGTTAGTGAGTTGACAACTTTGGGAATCGAAGAAGGGCAGATTCAGCAAGAGGAAGAATACAGCGATACGGTTGATGCAGGAATAATTATGGATCAATCACCTAATGCCGGCAGTGAAGTAATTCCGGGGCAAACGAAAATCACCTTGACTGTGAGTCTTGGAAAAGAACCGCCAAAACCAATCAAAATGCCGGATTATGTTGGTTCTACGTATGAAAGCGCGGTAAGCAGTCTGGCTGCCAAGGGTATCTCAGACGATCAGATTACCCGCAAAGAAGAAGCCAGTGACAAAGTCGACGAAGGAAGCATCATCAGTCAATCCCCTGATAAAAATGGGGAAGTCGTTATTGGCGATACGCAGATCATACTGACTGTCAGCAGCGGTTCCAATAAAGTCACGTTGGATGATATCAGTGGATATTCCAAGAGCGATGCTCGAACCTATTTGAGAGAGTTGGGTTTGAAATATACGGAATCGACCGAAGCAAGTTCAACTGTTGCCAAAGATCAAGTAATCCGAACAGAGCCGGCAAGCGGTTCTGTAGAAAAAGGATCCACAGTAAAAATTATTTATTCTTCAGGTTCGTAATAAAAAGTGAAGCAACAGTCGCATCAAGTGCGGTTGTTGCTTCACTTTTTTTGTTGAAGAATCACGGCTTCTGTTTTTTGTTCGCATGTTTTTGTTTTACAAAAGAAATGTAATCCAAAATGTCTTCCAGTTCTTCTTTTGTGGTATTTTCGTCGATTTGGCTGGCGATTTTTTTTGCTTGTCAGAAAAGAAATCACTTGTTTGTTCCCGTCCCAGCAAGTAATCAATGGACACGTCAAAATAGTCTGCTAAGGCAGTCAACGTTTCGCGGTCTGGGCTGCGATCTCCCCGTTCGTACCCCGAAATAGAAACCTTTGACACGTGGACGAGTTCTCCTAACTGCTGCTGTGTTCATTTTTTGATAGCTGGCAGTGAAAAGGATTTTTAGTCGATCAGTTTGCCTTTTCTTCTCCGATTGCCCAACGGACGTCGGCGGTAAAACTGACATTTAGCCAAAGCTTCCAATCAGCGGCGGCTGTTTCCACCAGTTGAAGAAGATTTTTTCGTAAATGATCCTGCTGAGTCACGGTATCCAAAAAGGAATCAGGCTGAATGATTACATCCAATTCAACGATCAATTGATTGCCGACTTTTGCAGTTCGTAAAAGGTAAGAGTCGATATCTTCTTTTTGTAGGCGGTTGTCGATCAGCTGGTGCAGTTTTTCCCGCAGAACTTTTTTTGGTGTAGCAGAAGTTAACTCCAAAATGGCTTTTTTCAGCTCTTGGATTGCTTTGAGGATAAAGGCAATAGTAATCAAGAGAGCAAAAATAGGGTCAATATACCTACCGATTGCAGACAGACCAACAAGGGAAAAAAGTTCAGACAAAAGAAAAGAAGAAAAAACTCCCAGACTAAAAAAGAAAGCAAAACGCCATTGTTCCATCTCTAATTTAAAAAAGGGATGGCTATTTTTTTGATTTTTGAAACGAGACCAAAAAGCAAAACAGTAGAGAGTTCCAAATAAGGAAAAAAATAAACCAACCGACAAATTAGCGGTAAGCGGGGGATGCAGCAGGGTATTGACCGCTCCCATGACACCGTAAAGCGAAATGACCAAAACAATGCTATATTGGACAAAGATAATCAATGGCATCAAGGATTCCTTACCAAAAGGAAATTTGTCAAAATCTTGTTTCTCGATATATTTTGCAACGTAAAGTGTAATCAAGGACATGGACACACCAATTAGCGTGTAACTACCATCTAAAAGCAAGACATTTGCCTGGGCGAGCAAACCAAAGGCAAGGGCAAAGCTACCATATAAACTGCCAGCGACAATCGATTGCAGTAAAAATTTTTTGATGTTTTGTTTTTCAGACACGGGAACCTCTTTCTAAAAATGAATTAAATAACATATAACCATTTTGACATAGAAAAGGAAGCTTCGCAATATCTAAAATAGAATGAATAATCGACTTTATTAAAAAACATAGTAAATAAAAATGATTTTGTTTTATAGAAGCTTCGGAAAGTTGTATTTATAGTAACCCTCCAAAGTTAGCTTTTTGGTCCAACTTTTTTTTGCGGGTCATTTCAACAGCCTTTTTTATTTTACGGCTTCTGCCAAAAAGACAGATGCAGCTTGATTCATAAAGAGAGAATCACCCTGGTGAAAAACATCGTATTGAATAGAGTGGAACCCAGTTGATTGCAGCTGGGTTTCTAATTCGTCCTGAGAAAAACCGTTATGAACTAATGGATGCTGAATTGCTTCATTTTTTACAAAATCAACAATCAGCAAACGCCCGTTGTTTTCTAAAGTATCATAAAGTTTTTGTAAAATCTGCTTTGTGTCAGGAATATGAAGTAATACAAGAGAAACGAGAAGAATATCCGTTTTTACAGGACTGTTTTCTTTTGTTAGATCAATCGTTTGCGCTTGAACGTTAGGAAAACTTTGCTGTGCGAGCTTCTTTTTTGCAATGCTAGTCATCTTTTCGGAAGCATCTAAAAGCAGTAGTGAGTGGACTTGCTCTGTCAATTGTAATCCGACTAAGCCAGTTCCGCTGCCGTAGTCAATCATGGTTTTGTCTGTTGTTTCTTTCAAATTCTCTTTAACTTTTTTTGCAATTACATTAGCGAGTGCAATTCTGTCAGGTGTATCGTAGTTTTCTGCTATGTGATCAAAAATGGATTGGGTCATGGTATAACTCCTATCTTGTTTTTTTATTTATAGGGTTAGGCAGTAAAATCGATGAAGTATTTGTATTCACTGCCGATATAATAACATTCTGTGTATTCATAGAAATGGTTATGCGCATCTGAAGTAAAACGACATCTTCTTAGAATGGGTGTACTGCTGCTGACTTTTAGAATACTTGAAATTTCTTTTGTTGGAAGAATTGCTTCTACAACTTCACTATTATTCGTGATATTTATTCCCAGTGAATTCAAGTATTCATAAAATGACTCTTTGTAATTATTGATATCTAATGAAAAGAACTCTTCATATTTGAAATAAGTAATAAAGTACCCAATAGGTTTATTTTTGATGCCACGTAATCTTTTTAGAATGATAATTTTTTCGCCCGGTGAAATTTTTAGAAAGTTAGCGATCGTATAATCAGCATGTGAAACGATAACATTCACTTTTAAGGTCTCAATGCGGATACCTAATTCTAGCATTTCTTTAGTAAAGCTTTTGACAATTGTATAATTTTGACTATCATCAAGCAATTTTCTATGTTTGACAAAAGTACCTACAGCTTTTTTTCGAGTCAACAGATTTTCTCGGACTAATTCTTCAACGGCTTTTCTTATAGTGATTCGACTAACATGAAAAACATCGCAAAGTTCAAATTCTGTAGGGATTTTTTTTCCTTCACTCCATTTTCCGATGCGAATATTATGTCGCATTTCTTCAGCAATTTGAATGTATAATGGTTCAGCTGTAGTTCTCATATGCCCTCCTAATGTTATGACATTAACTGAAAATGTAGATGTATCAAGGTTTAAAAATATACACATAATAATATTGTAAGCGATTTACGATAGTATTATACTATTGTCATAACAAAGATACAAGGAGAAAAATTATGTATAGATTACGTCCTAATGTAGAAGTACCAACATCTTTAGAAGTAACAATTGGAGAGAAAGCAATTTTTTCTGAATTATTGAAAATGGGGCATAGAAAACGAATCGCCATTGAAACCTATCCAGGAGTAGACAAAAAAATTTTTATTGACGAAATCCAAACACACTACTCGGAGTATAAAGTGATTGATACTGATAATTTGTTTCTTTCAAAACAAAAGATTTTTACAATTATTCAGGATGATTTGACAGAAGATCAGTCTTTTGGTCGCTTTTCCCACAAGGATTTTAATGAGTTTTTTGATTTCAAAAAAATTAAAGAGCACCCCTTTCTTCAGTCGATAGATGAAAACGTTATCGTAATAGGCGTGGGAGCAGCCGATATTATTCACTATGATACCCTTATTTATGCAGATATCACACGTTGGGAGGTTCAACTAAGATATAAAAAAGGATTAAACAATTGGATGGGCTACAGAGAAGAAGGCTTCTCTGAGAAGTTGAAACGAGCGTATTATTTTGATTGGCCTGCAGGTGATTATAGAAGAAGTTATTTGTTAGACAAGAGTGAATATTATATTGATGCCACAGTTAGCGACAGACCTAAGTTGATTAGAACAGAAGATTTAAGAACGGCGGTCTTAACATTTACCAAACAACCATTTCGCTTGGTTCCTTATTTTGATCCGGGAATTTGGGGTGGAGATTGGATGCAGGAAAAATTTTCTGTTGGTCAAGATAAAATAAATCTTGCTTGGAGTTTTGATGGTGTCCCAGAGGAAAATAGTATTATTGCTAATATCAATGGTATCGAAGTTGAAATGCCGGCTCAGGTCTTAGTGAATATGTATCCCGAAAAATTATTGGGCAATCGAGTGTTCGGTAGATACGGACGAGATTTTCCTATTAGATTTGATTTCTTGGATACAATGAATGGGCAAAATTTAAGTTTACAGGTTCATCCGACAATTGATTATGCCTATAGAAAATTTGGTGCCAAGTATACTCAAGATGAAAGTTACTATATTTTGGATTGTAAAGACGATGCTTGTGTGTATCTTGGAGTGAAGGATCAAACGGAGAGAGATAAGTTGGTTGCTTCCCTTGAGGCAGCACAAGAATCAGGGAGTTTTGATACGGAAAAATTCGTAAACAAGTTTCCGGTGAAAAAGCATGACCATTTGTTGATTCCGGCGGGAACGGTTCATTCAAGCGGAAGAAACTGTGTCGTTTTAGAAATCAGCTCTACACCAAATCGTTTCACTTTTAAACTATGGGATTGGGGAAGAACGGATTTAGACGGAAAGCCACGACCAATTGCTATTGATCATGGAAAACATGTTATCAATGAAAAGTTCGATGAAACATTTGCAAGAAAAGAACTATTTAATGCAATCACCATACTTCATGAAGAAGAAACTTTTACAGAAGAAAAAACAGGATTGCATGAATTAGAAGCTATCGAAACTCGTCGGCTGACATTTGATAAACCAATCCTTCAGTCAACAGCTGGTAGTGTCAATATGCTTAATTTGGTTGAAGGAGAGCGGATCATCATCACTTCACCAAAAGATGATTTTAAACCGTTTGAAGTTTTTTACGGGGAAACGTTCATTATCCCAGAGGCAATCAAGGAATTTATTCTCACTCCAGATGACGAGAATAAACCTTGCAAGGTAATGAAAGCGTACATTAGATAGAGGATGATTAGATGAAAAAAGTATCAATTTGCCTGGATGTTGGGGGAACCTATATCAAAGGAGCTTTATTTTCAACCGAGTTTGAAAATAAATATACAGAAATCCATTATTATCCAGCAAAATCAGAATTATCGAAGGAAAAAATAGTAGAAAATTTTGAGTATGTATTTTCGGATTTGCTTTTTAATTATGATGAGAATGACTGGTATGTAGAAAAGATCGCAGTAGCATTTCCAGGCCCCTTTGATTACGAGAATGGGATCAGTTTGATTAAAGGACTAGGAAAGTTTGCTTCATTGTACAAGATCAATTTATTACAGGAATTCAAAAAAATACAACAAAAAGAAGAAAACAGAAAAATTAAGCACGCAATGATTTTTTTCAAAAATGATGCCGAAGCCTTTGCTTTTGGTGAGAATCATTATTCTGGGGTAAAAAAAGGCGCCTATTTTACGCTAGGAACTGGGTTAGGTTCCACCTTTATTGAAAATAAAAAAGTTGTTGCTGGTACAAAAGGGATACCTGAAATAGGTATGATTTATAATCAGCCATTTAAAGATAGCATTATTGATGATTATGTGTCAGCCAGAGGGTTAAAGAAGATTATTCAGCATTACTATTTCAATAATTTGACTGGAGCTGAATTATTTAAACAAGCAGAGGAAGACACTTCTGCTGCTTTAGAAGTTTTTAATGATTTTGGAAGTACGGTCGGAGAAGCAATCTCACCCTTTGTTTCAAGCTTCTGTCCAGATGAAATAGTGCTTGGCGGACAAATAAGCAAAAGTTTCAATTATTTTAAAGACTCACTGATTCATGTACTAGAAAAAGAAAATCAAAAAATCACAGTGAGAATCAGCGAAGATACGACGTTAAGGACACTGGAAGGTTTGTTTATTTTTTTAGATAAATAGGAGGAAAAGAAGGATGAAAAATAAGTTTAAGATCTATTTGATTTCACATTCCCATACAGATATTGGTTATACCGACCGTCAGGAAAAAATTGAACGCTATCATGTTGATTTTATTAAACAAGTTATTGCACTTAATCGTGCAATTGATGATGGGAAACATCCAGAATGGAAAGGCTTCAAATGGACGTGTGAAAATTTTTGGCAGGTAGAAAATTTTTTAAATCATTCAAATGACACTGAAAAAAAAGATTTCTATCATTATGTTGCGACTGGAAGAATTGATGTTTCACTAAACTATTTAAATATGACGGAATTAGTTGATAGCAACATTTTGGAAGAAAAATTGACTAAAGGAGTAGCTTGGGCAAAGAAAATAGGCTTTACGGGTAGATCAGCTATGACTGCTGATGTAAATGGTTATAGCTGGGGGTATTCCACGGCTCTTTATCGGAGCGGCATTAGAAATTTATTTTCCTGTGTACATGGTCATCATGGATTAGCGCCCTTAAGATACCAACAGAGACCATTTAAATGGCAGACACCTGAGGGTGAGGAACTTTTTGTTTGGAACGGTGGACATTATATGTTAGGAAATGAATTCTTGTTAATTCCTAACACACGATTTACTTATCACTTGAAAGATGAGTTTGAGAACCGTACAGACTTGGATCAAAGAGAGATTACTCATGAAAGAATTTACCGGTATGTCAACTCCTTAAAGGCTAGTGGCTATGTCTATGATTATGTTCCTATAATGATTTCAGGAGTATTAACGGATAACGCACCAGCAAATGGTCAATTAATGGAATCCATTCAATGGTGGAATGAAAATTTTGGCACAGAAATTGAATTAGAAATGAAAACTCTGACAGAATTTTTTGAAATAGCCAAAAAAGAAGATGTTCCTGTTTATACGGGTGACTGGAATGACTGGTGGGCAGATGGAGTTGGTTCTACACCTACGGCTACAAAAATTTATAAAGATGCTCAAAGAAAATATCATTTAGTTGATAAGTTAGAGAAACAAACACTAACTGAAAATATAGAGTTACGTGAAAAAGCCCAAGATAATTTAATGATGTATGCGGAACATACTTGGGGGTATTCTTCTTCTATCTCAGAACCGTGGAATACACTGGTTAACGACTTGGAATACCGAAAAACTGGCTATGCAACTCAGGCACATGTTGCTATATCTAAGGCCTTGGACAATCTTCTTGCGGAACAAGGGGAAGTGTCTATTTCACCAAATAGGAAAAAATTGTATAAAATCATTAATCCGCATTTGCGAGAAACCCAAGAGATTGCGACTGTTCTAGTGGAGCATTGGGAAGATATTGAGGGCAGCTATATCAACGCGTTTAACATCAAAAATATCGTAGCAATTGATACGACAACCAATGAAGAATTACCAACACAAGCACAACAAACTGCTAGGGCTACTGAAGTCAAGGTGTTAGTAAAACTTAAAGCTGAGGAGAAAAGAATCATTCAACTGAAATTAGTGGATGAGGCACCTCAATTGTATGATTTAAATCTTATTCGTGGTTCAGAGGGAATTCAAGATATTCAGCTATTGACGAATCAGCCAGTAGCAAATAACTGGAAAATTGAAAATAATATATGGTCAATTGACTTGGATCATACGGAAGGGATAAAGAATATTACTTTAAGAGCGGCTGATCTATCGATTCTTCACTCAGAAAATATCTATGCACCCTTTGTCGGAATTTATGAAAAGACGCCTGTTCGAACGAATCCGGTAGAAGAACGTCGTTTGATGGGAAGAAATCGTAAAGGCATTTTTGTTGAACGGAGTGCTGCTAAACTAAAAAATATGGAAATTATTGAAGATGGTCAGCTGTTCACCGGTCTTCTATTAGATTTTCAATTGTTGGGAACTGAAATTTATTCAGTTTATCTTAAAGTTTACAAGTTGATAGAGCGTATTGATGCAACAATTAGAATCCATAAACAAAGTATCTGGAGTCCAGAAAATATCTATGTATCGTTACCATTTAAATTACCAGATGCCGAGTGTTACGTTGATAAATCTGGTTGTATGATAAGACCTGGAATTGATCAATTACCGGGAACTAATATGGAATTCTATCTTACACAAAATGGAATTACCTATAATAATCAGGGCAAAACACTTATGATTCTATGTCAAGATGCACCATTGGTGACTTTTGGTGAACTTGATGCTCACGAAATAAGGCTGTCGAATGGATGGAGCAATGACAAGAATCAAGAAGTAGCTTATTCGTGGGTAATGAATAATTTCTGGGAGACAAACTTTAAAGCAGATTTAGGAGGATTTTACGAATTTAACTATTCAATTAACTTATTTGATGCAGCATTTGATGTAGCTACAACAAAGGAATTGATGGCAGAGCAATCACAAGGAATTATTGGTGTACCCATTTAAATAAAGGAGGAATATTCATGAAAAAGAAGTATCTGTTAACATTTTTTTTGACCGGAGCATTGTTATTGAGTATTAGTGCATGTGGAAAAGGTTCTGATTCTAGTAAAGAAACTGGCAATGGAGATACGATAGAAATTTTAAATGATAAAGGTGAAGGAACCGGAGCAGCGAAAAGTATTGTTCCGATATTAGAAGAACAATCGGGAGTAAATGTTAAATATGTTAATACACCAGATTTAAGTGCTTATCAAACGAATATTCAACAATCTTTACAAGGAGGTCAGGCTCCGAGCCTGTTTACATGGTGGACTGGTAGCCAACTAAAGGAATTAGTAGCCAATGATTTGATAGAAGATATCTCTGATCAATGGGATGCATATGTTGAGGCAGGGGTCAGTGATCAGATTAAAGATGCTTTGTCTGTAGATGGAAAGATATATGGTGCACCACTGAATATTCTTTACAATGGCATTTATTACAATGCTGAGATTTTTGATAAATATGGTATTAAAGAACCAACAACCTTTGCTGAATTCTTGGACGTTTGTGAGAAGCTAACCCAAAATGGTGAGGTAGCAATTGGACTAGGTAACACATGGCAGTCATTTTGTTGGCCACAGGCGCTAATGGGGAGTCTTGATCCTGATTTATATGATCAATGGACCAGTGGTGAGGTGAAATTTACAGATGATCGTGTAAAGGCAATTTTCTATCAATGGGCAGACATGATTGATAAAGGTTATTTTTCTGATGTAGAACAAGATCAAGTGAAAGATTTTGCTAGCGGAAAAATTGCGATGATGTATCAAGCAACGAATCTTTTGACTAGTTTGAATCAAGAATATGGTATGGTATCTGGGGAAAATATGAAAGTTTTTAATTTACCAACGGAAAAAACAGATACTAAGGGAACGATATTTTATGAAGTGGCGCCGTTAGTTATTGGGAAGAATAGCAATAACAAAGATAATGCAAAAAAAGTTTTGAAAGCGTATTTTTCAACCGATGTACAACAAGAATATGCTGATAAGACAGGAATGTCAGCTACAACAAATGTTTCTTTCAATGATCCGATTAGCAAATTTCTAACTGAGAGTGCTGGCGATGAAGACAATTTTAGCCTAAAACTGCGCTACTATGAACAGTTTACACCAAGCGTTGTTAATTTATCTATTGATGAATACTGGAAGATAGCTGCGAATCCGACAAAAGATCAAGTTGATAAAAGTTTGGAAACGATACAAAAAGCCTGGGAAGACGCTCAATAAATATGGATAAGGCTGTACACAAGAGGATTAAGATAAATAAATAATATCAACCAGCCAAAAAATTAACTAACACAATTTATCTATATTGCATATTATGTTCAGTTATTTATCAAATATTCTGTGTTGCAGCCGTTTTTTGATTGCAAAATTAGGGGGGCGTAGTGACAATGGCACAACGTGAGCAATATGTTAGTAAAAAAAAGAATTTACAGAAATGGATTCCGTACTTCTATATTCTACCAGCCGCTATTTTGGTTACAGTATTTTTTATCGCATCTGCCGTTTTTACTTTGGGACTTAGTTTTACTGAGTGGAACGGATTATCGGAGATAAAATTTGTAGGATTAGCTAATTATTTCCAATTATTTAAAGATGGATATTTTGTACAATCAATGATTAACACATTGATTTGGGTATTTGCTGCTTTGATTATTCCTGTATTAATCCCATTATTTTTAGCGATTATTATTTCTAAAAGTAGATGGGGTACAATTTTTAAAAATTTATTCTATTTGCCAAACGCAGTTTCTCCAACTATCGGAGCATTAATTATGACATCGTTACTTTCTAATTATGGATTACCGAAATTGCTAGAGCTTGCAGGAATGGCACAAAATAATTCCTACTGGCTCGGTATCCCATATGTTAATACCTTTGTAATGATCGGTGCTAGCGTGTGGCAGGGTATCGGAACGAATCTGATACTGCTAATTGTCGGTCTAAACAATATTCCGGCTGAACCTATTGAGGCGGCACAGATAGATGGGGCATCAGGGTTAAAGCTTTATCGAAATGTGGTACTTCCACTTTTGAAACCTACTTTGATAATTGTCATTTTGATGGCATTAATTAATAGTTTTAAAACATTTGATAGTATTTGGCTAATGACCGGGGGAGGTCCATATCGAACATCGGAAACATTAGCAGTAACAATGTATAAAGAAACTTTTATCAATGGAGCATACGGTTATGGTTCTGCTGTGGCTACTGTTCTATCGTTGATTGTGTTATTCATCTCCATTTTTTATTTGAGACGAACATTTAAGGAGGAGCAGTAATGGGAAGATTAAATAAATCGAAAAGTAAATTTTTGAATATTTCCTTATGTATCCTATCCTTTATCTGGATTTTTCCGTTTACCTTTGTTCTGGTAAATGGTGTGAAATCAGGAGCAGAATATAATAAAGGAAATTTCTGGGATATACCGAAAGGCTTCTCTATTGCTAATTCACTAGAATTCATTTCGGAACGGGTATCCTTAAGTGCAGGTGTCGGCAACAGTTTATTATATGGGATAAGCTCCGCAATTTTAGCTATTGTACTTTCAGCATTAGCTGCTTACTCAATTACTAAATTAAAAGTTAAAGGTAGGTTTTTCTGGTTTATTCTGATTTATAGCGGCACAATTTTTCCGTTCCAAATGTATTTAGTACCCGTGTATAAAATGTTTGCACAATTTGGTCTTTATGACACCCAAATTGGAATGATTATTTTCTATACAGCAATTTCAATTCCATTTTGCACATTTGTATTGCGAAACTTTTTTAATGATATTGGTAATGAACAAAGTGAGGCAGCTAGAATAGATGGCGCCACAGATTTTCAAATATTTTATCGAATCTATTTGCCGATGGCTAAGGCACCAATATCCGCTCTCTTTTTATTTCAGTTTTCATTTATTTGGAATGACTTGCTATTTGGTTTAACTTTTAGTAAATCGGCAAATATTCGACCAATTATGACTGTTTTATCACAATTGAATGGACCAAATGGTGCTACAACAAATACACCGGCTGTTCTATTAGCTTGTGCTTTGGCCTCAATTCCTACTGTTTTAATCTATGCATTATTAAATAAAAACTTAGAGACTGGCTTTGTTGTAGGAGGAAAATAGTATTATGAAAAAATTGCATGTTGTTTTCAAAACACACTTAGATATTGGGTTTACTGATCAATCTGAAGCTGTTATTCAGCAGTACATGGAAGACTTTATTCCCCGGGCAGTTAAAATTAGTCAGGAATATCCAGATTTTATATGGACAACGGGATCTTGGCTGATTGACTATTTCTTGAACAACGAACAGATCTCCGAAAATGAAAGAGCAGCCGTTATCCAAGCAATTGAAGCAGGCAATATCTGTTGGCATGGATTACCCTTTACTACTCATACAGAATTGATGGACGAAAAGTTATTTGTCTATGGATTGTCTATTTCTCAAAAACTAGATAAGCGCTTCAATCGAAAGACAATCTCAGCAAAAATGACTGACGTACCGGGTCATACCATTGGAATAGTTCCTAAATTGAAGCAAGTTGGAATTAAATATTTTCATATTGGGGTCAATCCGAGCTCTGCTGTGCCTGAAGTACCAGAAATATTTCTTTGGCAAGCAGGAGACGGCAGCGAAGTGATTGTTCATTATGATGGGAGCTATGGGGGTGATTTTGTCAAGGAGGATTGGGAGGAAGGTCTTTATTTCGCTCATAGTAATGATAATTATGGGCCACCAAGAGATGCGAATGAAGTAAAAGAAATTCTTTCTGAACTGCAGAAAAAATATCCGGGAACAGAAATTGTGATTTCAACTTTAGATAATTTTGCCCAATATGTATGGAAAAAGAAAGCAAGTCTTCCTGTTATATCCGATGAAATTGGGGATAGTTGGATTCATGGGGGTGTTTCCGATCCAGATAAAATGGCTAAATTTAAGCTGCTGCTTGATTTGAGAAATAACTGGCTAGAAGAAGGTTCAATGAAGCTGAATAGCAAAGAATATACGGATTTTTCGGGAGAACTACTTCTAATCCCAGAACATACTTGGGGAGTCAATGCCAATTTGTATTTACCAGATTATAATAATTATTTAATCGAAGATTTTAAACAGGCTCGTAGCAAAAGTATCTTTGATTTTAAAGAAAGCTTTGAATCACTGACCTATAGCCAGCTAATGACCTCTATTAATATGTATGTTAGGAATGGCGAAGCAAATGAGCGAGCTTCTTATGTAGAATATGAAAATTCATGGCTGGAGCAACGGAGATATCTTGATAAAGCAATTGCACATTTATCCCAGATGCATCGTCAGGAAGTGCAGCAAGCTTTTTCTGAAATGTATTTGCCGATGATTTCACAAGCTGATTTATTTAAAGAACGTTTGACTATAGGGAAAATCTATCAGTTTGGCGATTTTGAGGTGGCTTTTGGGGCATCTGGTGCAATAGAGAAGCTTAATTTAAAAGGAAAATGTTTGCTTGCGCTTAACCATAAACTTGGTGAATTATCTTATGAAGCATATGATGCGATAGATTTCCAAAAATACCTTAATCAATATAGTCGTATTAATGAGGACACAGGAAGCTGGGTTTTTGTAGATTTTGCCAAAAGAGGTATAGAAGCGATTCCTGAAATACAGCATCGCTGGTTAAAACCGTATTGTGAGGCAGCTACTATAAAAAAAGATAACAATCAGGTAGCTGTCCACATGTCCTTATCCTTTGAAGAAGGGCCAAGTGCTTTTCATGGATTACCTCAGAAAATAACTCTTCAATATTTATTTAATTTGACAAGAAATGAGTTAACACTGCAATTGCTCGCAAAGGAAAAGAAACGGAATAGAATGCCAGAAAGCTATTGGTTAGAAACAAGTTTAAATGTAGCTAATCCATACAACTGGAAAATGTCTAAACTTGGACAATCTTTATCACCGTACCATGTAATCAGTCGAGGAAATAGAGAGATGCATGCACTAGATCAAACTGCGTTACACTATTCGTCGGCAGATGGAAACTATCAAATGATTTCTAAATATACGCCTCTGCTTTCATTCGGGGAAAGAAAGTTGTTGAATTTCGATAATCAGTGTTCTTCTTTAAATGATGGACTATTTATAAATTTATATAATAATGTTTGGGGGACCAATTTTCCAGCTTGGTATGAAGGGAATCTTCTAGCAGAAGTAACCTTCAAGTTAGCGCCAATAAAAACTTTTGGCTGCTAAAAGATGACAATAGTAAGCTAGATGACGACATGAGATACTCAGGAGCAAAGAATCATTGTGACAGGTATTTACAAACCCAATTTATCTAAAAATCAAAAAATAAGTAAGCGAAGTAGCGGGAACTCGTTAGTTTGCTTACTTTTTTAGTAGAAGAAACGATGTACTTGTTGATAATTTATATGCGACTAATAAGTAATCGTTGCAAAGCGCAGTAGCCTGATAGTTCGGCAAAGAAATGAACTTGATTTTTCTATTTACCCGCAGACCTATCTTTTTTGTTTCGACGAGATAAGAAAGTCTTCCTTTAGACGGGGGAATTCTTTCTTGAAACATTTCCTAAATGGCGAAAAATCAGTATAATAGGAGAGTGTCGAATAAAAATCAAAGGACTGTGATTCATGGATAACCAGTTGACAACAGAACTAAAAGAAAAGTTCGGCATCGTTTTTCACGATGTCAATTTATTGGAACAAGCCTTTACCCATTCATCTTATGTGAATGAGCATCGTCATTTGCAATTGTCAGATAACGAACGTTTAGAATTTTTAGGCGACGCAGTATTGGAATTATTGGTTTCGCAATATCTTTATCGCGAATTGCCGCTGCCGGAAGGAAAGTTGACAAAATTACGGGCAGCCATCGTTCGGGAAGAAAGTTTGTCGCAATTTGCGCGGGAATGCAATTTTGATTCGTATATCAAATTAGGCAAGGGAGAAGAAATTTCCGGTGGGCGCACACGTCCTTCCTTGTTATGTGATTTATTTGAATCTTTTCTAGGTGCATTGTACTTGGATCAAGATTTGGAAACCGTAAAAAAATTCCTGGAAGTCGTAGTTTTTCCTAAAGTTCAAGCAGGTGCTTTTTCACATGAGATGGATTACAAAACGCGGTTGCAAGAAGTTCTTCAAAAATCAGGGGATGTCGTGATTGATTATCGTTTAATCAAAGAAGATGGTCCTGCTCACGAACGAATTTTTGGGACAGAAGTTTATTGTGACGGAAAATTAATTGGTCAAGGCCAAGGAAAATCAAAGAAATTAGCGGAACAAGATGCTGCAGCAAACGCTCTGGCACATCTTGGGTAAGGAAAGGAGCAGGAAGCTTTCGTGTATTTAAAGCGAATTGAAATTGCCGGATTCAAATCTTTTGCGGATCGAACAGCCATTGATTTTGAAAATAGTGTTACAGCCGTCGTCGGTCCGAATGGTAGCGGAAAAAGCAATATCACGGAAGCGATTCGCTGGGTTTTAGGAGAGCAATCTGCTAAAAGTTTACGGGGAGGAAAAATGCCGGATATTATTTTTGCTGGCTCCGATTCCCGTAAGCCGCTGAATTTTGCGGAAGTGACTGTCATTTTAGATAATAGTGATCACTATTTGCCGATGGATTATACGGAGATCAGCGTGACCCGCCGATTACGCCGAACGGGAGAAAGTGATTTTTTTATCAACAAACAAAGCTGCCGGTTAAAGGATATCCAAGATTTATTTATGGATTCAGGATTGGGCAAGGAATCCTTTTCGATTATTTCACAAGGAAAGGTCGAAGCAATTTTCAGCAGCAAACCAGAGGATCGGCGGGGAATTTTTGAAGAAGCCGCCGGAGTCTTGAAATATAAGCAACGAAAGAAAAAAGCGGAACAGAAGTTGTTTGAAACCGAAGACAATCTTAGTCGGGTGCAAGACATCATCTATGAGCTGGAAGAACAACTGGCACCGTTGGCAGAACAAAGCCGCTCAGCCAAGGAATTTCTGCGTTTAAAAGCAGCACTGACGAAGGTAGATGTTGCCTTTACGGTAACAGAAATCAAGGAAAGCAAGGCAGACTGGGAGCAGGCAACTGAGGCGCTAGCAACAGTGGATCAAGAGCTTGACCATCTTGCCGCTGTTTTGAAAACGGGGGAAGAACAGGTTCAAGTACAGCGACGGAAACGGACACAATTGGACGAATGGTTAGAGGAAGCCAATCAGCAGTTACTGCATTTAACCGAAGCATTAAAACAAGCAGAGGGACAGCGGGAAGTTCTCCTTGAACGGTCAAAGCATACACAAAAGAGTTCACAGGAATACCAAACCGCTTTGGCGGAAAATCAAGAGCGCTTTGACCAACTGTCTGAAAGCAAGACGACCTTAATCCATCAGATGTCGGAAAAAAATCGGGAATTTCAGTTACTAGAAGAACAAACGTTGCAGATGCAAACGGAATTTGAGAAGTATCAGAAATCGACGAAGGAAGTCATCGAAGAATTACGCGGGCAGTATGTAGAAAAAATGCAGGAACATGCGAATGTCGGTAATGAATTGAAGCATTTAGAACGACAATATTTGCAAGAAACTGCGAAAAATCAGCAGGCGGTAAAAAAACAAGAACAACTGACGGCAACAATCGAAGAATTCCGTCAACAACAGCAACAAACACAGACCGCATTGCAGTCGGCGAAACAAACCCTGAAGGAGCAGCGCAGTCGATACCTTCAACTACAGGAGGCTGCTAAACAGTCTCAACAGCAATTTGCTGAGGAACAAAAAAAGATGTATCAGCTGATGAGCCAGTTACAACAGGCACGGGGGAAACAAAAGAGCCTGCAGGAGATTCAGGAAAGTTATGCAGGCTTTTATCAAGGTGTTCGCTACGTTCTGAAACATAAAGAACAACTTACTGGAATCGTGGGGGCGGTCGCGGAATTGATTGAGGTACCCACTGCGTATACCACAGCCATCGAAACGGCACTGGGTGGTGCGGCACAGCATATCGTTGTTGAAAAAGAAGCGGATGCCCGTAACGGAATCACGTTTTTAAAACAGCAACGGGGGGGTCGAGCGACCTTTTTACCGATGACGACGATTCAATCTCGTAAAGTTTCTGCGGCAGTGGAAAATCAAGCTGCCAGTGTCGCCGGTTATCTGGGGGTTGCCAGTGACTTGGTGCAGGTGTCGGATGAACTGCGAAAAATCTGCGAAAATTTGTTGGGGAGTGTACTGATTGCCGAAGATTTAGCCAGTGCAAATGCTTTGGCAAGAGCTGTTCATTATCGCTATCGGGTGGTGTCTTTGGAAGGAGACGTCATGAATGCCGGCGGGTCGATGACCGGGGGAACCAATAAAAAAGGGCAGAGCAGTTTATTTACCCAAACCAACGAATTGCAGCTTTTGATCGAGCAGGTCGCTAGTTTTGAACAACGACTGCAAACGACAGAAAAACAAGTGCAGCGTTTTGAAAAAAAAGCCAAGGAAAACCAAACTCAGGTGGAAGTTTTGCGGACGACAGGTGAAACGGCCCGTCTGAAGGAACAAGAACTGGAAAATCAAGTGCAAAACGTGACCCATGAATTGGCACGACTGGAAAAAGAACAAGCGGCATTTGCGTTTGAAAATCGTGAAATCCAGCTCTTTTTAGCCGAATATGAGGAACAAAAGACTGATTATCTGCAACGGCAAAAAGAAGTAGAAGCACAGCGCGAAGCCATCAATCAAGAAATCCAGCAGCTTAGTGCGCAAGAAGATCTGATTGAAGAAAAACGATTGGAAACCAGTCAAAAATTAGCCAAACTACGTGCTGAAATGGCAGTTGCTAAAGAACAGATTGCTCATCTTCGCCAACAGTTGGAAAGCAACGAGGAACGTCTTGGGGAAACCGAACAGCGGGAGAAAGTCTTAAAAAGTCAACTGGAAGCCTTGACGATGGATGTTTCCAGTCATGAAGTGACGGAAGAATCGCTGGACAAACAAGTCCAATCCCTTCGAGAAAAAAGGGACGAAATTCAAACAGAACTGACGCAACGGCAACAAGACCGGCGATTGATTCAAGTGAAAATCAGCGAGACAGACGAAAAAATTAGTCAACAACATCAACTGCAAAAGCAACTTTTGTCACAAAAAACGCAGGCGGAAGTGAAGAAAAGCCGTTCCGATGTTTTATTGGACAATCTGCTGCATTATTTACAAGAGGAATACAGTTTGACCTTTGAAGCTGCAGCTGCTGCCTATCCAAGCTATTCTTTAGCGGAAAAAGCAAGCATCAAACAGGACATTAAACAATTAAAACAGGAAATCGAAGGGTTGGGACCAGTCAATCTCAACGCCATTGAGCAGTATCAGCAGGTTGCCGAACGTCATGAATTTTTGACCAGTCAGCGGGACGATCTCGTAGCGGCAAAGGATCAATTGTTTGATACGATGTCGGAAATGGATGAGGAAGTTAAAATCCGCTTTGCAGAGGTTTTTGCTGGTATTCGTCAAAAGTTCAAGGAAGTTTTTCCCAATATGTTTGGCGGCGGTCGGGCAGAGCTGTTGTTGACTGATCCGACTGATTTGTTGAATACCGGTATTGAGATTGAAGCTCAGCCTCCAGGGAAAAAATTGCAGAATTTAAGTCTGCTTTCCGGTGGCGAACGAGCGTTGACGGCAATTGCTTTGCTGTTTTCAATTATTCAGGTACGTCCAGTTCCGTTTTGTGTCTTGGATGAAGTGGAAGCGGCACTGGATGAGGCCAATGTCAATCGGTTTGGTCGCTACCTCAGTGAGTTTCAAAATGACACGCAGTTTATCGTGGTAACTCACCGTAAAGGAACGATGGAAGCTGCAAATGTGTTGTACGGAGTGACGATGCAAGAGTCTGGGGTTTCCCGGATCGTTTCGGTTCGGTTGGAAGAAGTCAATGAAGGCGGAAAAATCCAGCAAAAGGGAGTAAGTTAATTGATTAAATTGATCGCTATCGATTTAGATGGCACTTTATTGAATAATGAGAAAAAAATATCGGAAAAAAATCGGCGAATCTTGGCCCAAGCTAAAGCGCGGGGAATCAAGGTCGTGATTTGTACCGGACGGCCATTGCGGGCGATTCGTCCTTATTTGGAAGAATTGAATTTAAAGGATGCCGGAGATTACAGCATCACCTTTAACGGTGGGCTTGTCCAAAAAAATGATACTGGTGAAGTAATGGAAAAAGCGGCACTGCAACTAGCAGATGTGCAGCATTTAATCACTTTAGCAGAAAAATTGGATCTGTCTTTGGATGTGTTGTCGGATGAAATCGTCTTGAATTTGCCGACATCCACCAACCATCCATCGATTTACGGTTCACTGAATCCGTTGTTGGATTGTCGTCCGTGTGAAATCGCCGATTTAACGGAAAATCGACTGTACAACAAAGCAGTCATTGCCTATCACCAAGAATTTTTAGATGAACAGATCAAAAAAATTCCGGCAGCTTTTCGGGAAGCCTATGAAATCATCAAAACCCGGAACAATTTGTTGGAATTCATGCCAAAGGGAATCACCAAAGCCTATGGAATTGCTTTGTTGGCAAAAGATTTGGGCATTCAACAAGCCGAAGTAATGGCGATTGGGGATGAAGAAAATGACTTGCCGATGATCCAGTATGCCGGCATCGGAGTGGCAATGGATAATGCGGTGCCAATCGTGAAAGAAGCAGCAACAATCGTCACAGCTTCCAACGAAGCCGACGGAGTTGCTTTAGCTATTGAAAATTATGTACTGAATAAAGCAGAAGAAATTTTATCCTAAAATAGGAGGGGTCTCATGGGATTTTTTGACAAGATCAAAAAAGCTTTTACCGGCGAAACGACAGAATCGGTGGAAGAGCAAGATGCGGTTCAGGAAAAATACGACAAAGGACTGGAAAAAAGCCGAAAAACCTTTGGCGAACGAATGAATGAACTGTTTGCCAATTTTCGGACAGTCGATGAGGATTTTTTTGAAGAATTAGAAGAGACGTTGATTGGTGCGGATGTCGGTTTTGAGACAGCCATCAAAATCAGCGAATCATTGCGGCAGGAAGTCAAGTTGCGGAATGCGAAGAAGCCGGGAGAAATCCAAAATGCAATCATTGAAAAACTGGTTGATTTGTATGAAGCAGAAGGTGTGAATGAAGTAAACGACCTGAATCTGCAGCCAGAAGGATTGACAGTCATGCTGTTTGTTGGTGTCAATGGCGTAGGGAAAACGACCAGCATCGGGAAATTGGCCCATCAATACAAGCAGGAAGGCAAAAAAGTGTTGCTGGCAGCAGCCGATACGTTTCGTGCCGGTGCGATCGATCAGCTGGTGGTCTGGGGAGAACGGGCCGATGTAGAAGTTGTCCGTGGAAAAGCCGGCGGTGATCCGGCAGCCGTTGTTTTTGACGCAATCAAAAAAGCTCAGGCACAGCAGGCGGATGTTTTGCTGGTAGATACAGCGGGACGTTTGCAAAACAAAATCAATCTGATGAATGAACTAGAAAAAATCAAACGGGTGATCCAACGGGAAATTCCGGAAGCCCCCCATGAAGTTTTGCTAGTGTTAGACGCCACCACGGGACAAAATGCGATGGTTCAAGCAAAGCAGTTTAAAGAAACCACCGATGTTACTGGACTGGTTTTGACTAAATTGGACGGAACCGCAAAAGGCGGCATCGTGTTGGCGATTCGTAACGAATTGCATCTGCCGGTCAAATTAGTTGGTCTGGGAGAAGGAATCGACGATTTAGAACCTTTTGATCCCAATGAATTTGTCGTTGGGCTGTTTAAAGGATTGTTGCAAGACGAATAAGCAGGACACTTTCTTTTCCAAGACGATTTTTCGTTGTTTGGAGAAGGAGGTGTTTTTTCATACCATTGCTTTTTCTATCAAAACACTGGGTTGCTCCTTTTTATTTTATGGTAGAATGGGAACAACTTAGATAAAAAAATCTTGAGCAATTCCGTTTTGTTTCTCGTTTTTTTCCTCTATACTGTGAGGGAATGTTCCCTTTGCACAGAAAAAATGAGCAGCGGTGAGCAAAAGAAGTCAGCGAAGGATGCAAATATATGAATTATCAACAACTATTAAAAAATGAATTCGTCCAACCCTACCTGCTGCAAGCACGGTTTGGTGTAGAAAAGGAAAGTCAGCGAATCGATCTAGAGGGAAATTTGGCAACGACCGACCATCCGCAAATCTTGGGTAATCGTTCGTATCACCCGTATATCCAAACTGATTTTGCTGAAACACAAATGGAGCTGATTACTCCGGTCGCTACGTCTTCCAGCGAATTGATGCGCTGGTTGGCAGCAATCCATGATGTCGCCTATCGTTCTATGTCTGAGATGCTTTGGCCTTTGAGTATGCCGCCAGCATTGCCGGAAAAAGAAGAAGCAATTATTTTGGCAAAACTGGATGCTTTTGAAGACGTGCTGTATCGCCGATATCTGGCAAAAGAATATGGTCGGCGCAAGCAAATGGTCAGCGGCATCCACTTCAATTTTGAATTTGCCGAAAAGCTGATTATGGCGCTTTTTGACCAGCAGACAGAAATCAGCGAATGTGAAGCGTTTAAGACGGAGTTGTATTTACGGGTAACCCGTAATTATTTGCGTTATCGTTGGCTGATTACTTATTTATACGGCGCATCGCCGGTAAGTGAAGCCCGTTATTTCCTAAAGGATGGTCCCAAAGAACCTGTTCGCAGTATTCGCAGCAGTGAGTATGGGTATACCAATCATGAGAATGTACAAGTTTCTTATAGTAGTTTGCCGACCTATTTAGAAAATATTGCGCAAATGGTGGAAGAAGGCAAACTTTCGGAGGAAAAAGAATTTTATGCACCGGTTCGTTTGCGTGGGGGAAAAAAAGTTGCCGATTTGAAAGAGACCGGTATTCGCTATATTGAATTGCGAAACATCGACCTAAATCCCTTTGCCCCTTATGGAATCGATCAGGAGCAGGTAGATTTTCTACACATTTTTATGCTTTTCATGTTGTGGAAGGAAGAAGAAAAAACTGCCGATGAATGGGTTGCAGAAGGCAATGAAAGAAATAATCGCGTCGCATTGGAACATCCCGCTTCGGCGACTGAATATTTGGCAGAAGGGCAACAGATTCTTTCTGAGATGAAACAAATGGCAGCGGCACTGCATTTACCGTTGAAGGCTGATTTTTTCCAATTTATGGAGGAAGCCCTGCAAGACCCTAGTCAAACACTGGCGGCAGCTTTGTACCATGCCAGCCAAGAAACATCACAAACGGCAGTAGCCACCGCTTTAGCAAAGCAAAACCATGAAAATGCCTGGAAAAAACCTTATCAGCTGGCAGGATTTCGACAAATGGAATTGTCTACACAAATTTTTATGTTTGATGGGATTCAAAAGGGAGTTCTCGTGGAAGTTTTAGACGAACAGGATCAATTTTTGAAGTTGCAGTTTGCCGAGCATGTGGAATATGTCAAAAATGCCAATATGACTAGCAAGGATCGCTATGTCGTTCCATTGATGATGGCTAATAAAACGGTGACGAAAAAAGTGTTGGCACAAGCCGGTTTTCGAGTGCCGGAGGGAGAAGAGTTCACGGAGAAGCAAGAAGCTTTGCGGGCCTATCCCCGTTTTGCCAAGCAAGGGATCGTAGTGAAGCCAAAATCGACGAATTACGGTTTGGGAATTTCGATTTTCAAAGACGGAGTCAGTGAAGAAGATTATGAAACGGCGGTTGCGATTGCTTTTGCGGAAGACCGCGCAATTTTAGTGGAGGAATTTTTGCCGGGAACAGAGTATCGTTTCTTTGTTTTAGATGGCAAAGTTCAGGGAATTATGCTGCGGGTACCCGCCAATATTGTGGGGGACGGTAAGCAAACCATCGCGGAATTGGTGGCAGAAAAAAATCGGGATCCATTGCGGGGGACGAATCACCGGGCACCGCTGGAATTAATCAAATTAGGAGAAGTCGAGAAGCTGATGTTAAAAGCGCAAGGCTACACCCCAGAGAGCATACCGGAAAAAGAGGTCGTGGTCTATCTGCGGGAAAACTCCAATGTTTCTACGGGTGGAGATTCCATCGATGTCACCGACGAATTTTCTAACGATTACAAACAAATCGCTGTAGCCGCCGTCAACGCATTGGGGGCGAAAATCAGTGGTATCGACCTAGTGATCCCGGATAAAACCCATCCAGCAAATGAAAAGCAGGCTTACGGAATTATCGAAGCCAACTTTAATCCGGCGATGCATATGCACGTGTATCCTTATGCCGGTAAAGGACAACGGTTAACGCTGAAGGTTCTGAATTTTCTCTTTCCAGAAATAAATTAAAAAAAATCCTTTGTTAGGCGCCATTTCCAACCGGCGACTGACAAAGGATTTTTTTAAAATTCAAAACTTTTGATTTCAATGGTTTGCTTGGTTTCTTCCACTTCCAGACCAGTCAAGGATTCCCACCACTGCTTCATTTCTTTTTCATAAGTAGTTGGAAAATCATTGACGATCGCCAATAGACTTTTATGATTCAGCTGGGCGTAAGAAAAATTCAAAGCAAGGTTGTATTTCAGCTCCGTCAACAAGCTGTAATATTGAAACATCAGGTAATTCATTTCTTCCGGGTCTTCTTCTTGCAAAACTTTTGGTGCGCGGTCAAGCATGAAACCGAAGCTGCGCATCATGAAAGTAATTCCGTCCAAATGCTCTGAATCGATAGTAGAAACGTCTTTCAAAATATCAATGTGAGTATCAAGCGCTTTCAACAATTCTTCTTTTAAAACCGTATAGCTGGGCATACAAATTCCTCCTGACATTAGTGAAACAATTTTTTCCAAAAACTTTCTTTGTCGGGGTCTTCCGGCTCCGTTTCCTTCACGGGTTCTTCTGGATATTTTTTCTCCACATCGATCTCTGGTTCATTGACCGCTTCTTTGGCGGTGAGCAGCAAACCGAAAGAGTCGGGCTTGTTGTCCACGTCATTGACGATCGTAAACTTGGCTTGATGTTTGGTTGCTAATTGGATGTATTCTCCTTGTAGAGTAGCCGGGAGCTGTCCATTTAAAAGAATCGTGACATCTTGGTGTTTGTCCAATTCAAGCACCAATTTTTCTTGGTTTGTTTTCTTTTTCATTTCGGCGATGGTCATGCTAAGGTAGCAGCGTTCACGAAAAGTTCCCATGTATTTGTGCTGTTCTTCGGGTTTGACTAAAGGTGCGCCATACCGTCCCTTATCTAAATGCTGTTGCAACTGATCTTCAGCCATTTTCTTCCCCCTCTCATTCAGATACTTTATTATACCATGATTTCCATCGGAGTTTAATGACAGAAATAAGGGATGAGACGTGAGTTTTTTTCTGCTTTCAGTATAATGAAAGAAAAAGCCAAGAAGGAGATTTTCTTTTATGCAGCTATTTATCAACGGCAAAATTTATCAAGAAGAAGGTTTTGTTTCAGCGATGATGGTGGGAAACGGGAAAGTGATCTGGCTGGGAAATCAGCCGGAAGCTGCGGCAGATGAAGTCATTGATTTGCAAGGAAAAACGGTTTTACCGAGTTTTTGGGATATCCACACGCACCCCCTTTGGCTCAGTGAAACCTTAAACGGGGTAGCATGCACACCGCCGAATGTGACTAGTATCAAGGCAATGATCGCTGCCTTAAAAGAGGCTTCCCCCAATCAAAGTGGCTGGATTGAAGGCTGGGGATATGACGAATCAAAATTAGCCGAAGGACGTACGCCAACTCGCCACGATTTGGATCAAGTCTCCTTGACACAGCCGGTCTATGTGATGCGTTCTGACTGCCATTCTTGTGTCGTCAATTCTGCAGCATTGCAGTTGGCGGGAATCACACAGGAAACACCGGAGCCGATTGGAGGCAAGATTGGGCGGTTTTCGGACGGCACGCCCAATGGGGTCATGATTGAAAATGGTGCTAGTCAATTGATCAAAAAAGTCAAAAATCAGGAGACGTTTGAGGCGGCAGTTGCTCGTACCTTACAGTTGGGCAGCCATTACCGGCAGCGAGGAATTGGTGTGATTTCCGATATGATCAGTTTACGCCAGCCGTTTGATTACGGTGAGATTTATAGTGAGGCGTGTCGTCAAGGCCTGCCACAAACAGTTTATTTGTATTATTCCTGGGATGAGGTGAAAAACGGCAACCTGCCGCAAGCTACCCATCCGCAGGTTCATGTGGCAGGAATCAAACTTTTTATGGACGGCACGATTTCCAACCAAACTGCCCATATGAAGGAACCCTTTAAAAATTCAGAAACGACTGGTTTTACCATCAACACGCAGGAAGATTTACTTAATGCCTATGATTTTGCCAAAGCCAATCATTGCCAAATTGCGATTCATGCGATGGGAGATGCTTCTCTTCAGTTGATTTTAGATACGTTAGGAAAAAAAGAACCTTGGCTTGCGATTCCTTCCGTTCGAATTGAACATGCCACGCTATTATCCGATGAACTATTGGCAGCATTTGCCAACGCAAAAATGAATTTTGCCTTTGTCACACAAATTATTTTTTTGTATGCAGAATATGCGTCTTATTCTCAAAACTTAGACACCAAACGGTTGCGGGAAACGTATCGGTTAAAGAGTATGAAAAAAAGCGGCATTCCAACCGCACTTTCTTCCGATGCTCCGGCAACTGCATGGCTGGCGCCGGATGATGTATTGACGAGTTTAACCGCGGCAGTGACCCGCAAAGGAGCAAAGGGTGAAGACTTAAATCAGGAGGAGCGTCTCTCTTTACGAGAAGCTCTGGGACTTTATACAACGGCTGCGGCAGCAATTGTTCCGACAACGGCCACTGGAAAACTGACAGTCGGACAATCGGCGGATTTCATTGTCTTATCCGAAGATATTTTTGAAGAAACGGCGGAAAAATGGCCGGCTCTGACAGTCGAGGCATTGTATTTACAAGGAAAGCAGGTGTGAAAATTTATGGAACAAGAAGAAAATAGGGCATTGGTTTTTGCAGAGCATCAGGAAATAGTGACACCACGTCTGCGCCTGCGTCCAGTAACATTGGCAGATGCCCAAGACATGTTTGCCTATGCCGGTGACGAAGAAACCACTCGTTTTGTTTTTTTGGCCCACCAAACGCTTGTAGACACGAGAAAAGCCATTGCTACGTATTTTATGGCGGCTCCTTTTGGCAAATATGGCATTGAAGAACCTGGTTCGGGAAAATTGATTGGGACGATTGATCTGCGGGTCAAAAAAAGTGCCGCCGAACTTGGCTATGTACTGAACAAAACCTATTGGGGAAAAGGCTACGTGCCGGAAGCGGTGCAAGTCTTGTTGAAATTAGGCTTTGAAGAAATGAATCTGGCACGGATTTTTGCTTTGCGGGATGTTCGGAATCAGGCGTCCAAGCGGGTGATGGAAAAAATTGGGATGAAGCAAGAAGGGGTCCTTGCCTCTGCCGGAATCCGTAAAGGGGAAATTCTGGATGTGGCGATTCACGCCATCACCCACGAGCGTTGGATGCAACAAGCCATCGTTTAACAGAAGTTTTCTAAATTTTTATTTGTGAAAAAGCAAAGGAGGAAGCGTATGATTTTACATTTAAGCAAAGAAGTTCAGAAAAAACTGACTGATAAAAAACAAGCCGGTGATCGGCTCTTTCTTGATTTTGAAGATGGAGAAGGACCGTTTGCCGCAACGGCTATCACTTGTCGTTTGGATGTCAGCTTTCGTTTTTTACTGGTGGCGCAAGGACACAGCAGTGATACGGCCATCTATGACGAACGATTGACGACTGAGATTGGGGAAATTTATTTTAAGCATTCCGCAGAAAAATATTTGGAACCAGAAGTCGAAGCTGTTTTTAATTCTGCCTATGGAACGATTCAGCTTAAAGGAAAAAGTGGTGTATTGGCAGATAATGTTCCGATCATTTCCGTCGATCAGAAGTTTGCAGGCTGAAAAATGGGAAAACTTGCCGTAATCAGTGACCTGCATGTAGATATCAATCGCCTGACCACTGAAGATTTGGAAAAAATTGCTGGGGTCCTGCAGGCTGCTCAAACCACCCGAGTACATTTTGCCGGCGATACCGCCAATCACATTCATGCGGCATTGGCCGTGTTTGATTTTTTTCAACAACACTGGCAGACGACCTTTAATTGGGGCAATCATGAAATGGCAGATCTCTCAGAAAGCGGGATCGAAGAATTTGACGATGCACGCTTTTTGAATTTTCGAACACTACCTCTTTCTGAAAATACTGTTCTTTTAGGGATGAATGGCTGGTACGATTACCAGTATGCAACAAATTTGGACCCACAAAAGATTTTGCGAATGAAGCGATTGTATTGGTATGACCGTATGATTCAGCGAAAAGCCAGCGATCCTGAGATTACGCAACAAATCATCACGCAATTGCGACAATCCTTGGATCAGTTGTCTCAACAAAAGAAACAAATTATTTTGGCGACTCATTTTGTGCCGCGACGGGAATTTATCGTTTATCAAACCGATCCTAGTTTTTCACGATGGAATGCCCTGAATGCTTTTCTGGGTTCAGAAGCTATCGGGGAAGTTTTGGATCACTATCCAAATGTAAAACAAGTGATTTTTGGGCATACTCATCGGCGTTTTGCCGACAAAACGATTAATGGGATTGAATACAGTTGTCGTCCCTTCGGCTATTTTTATGAATGGCAGCTGACCCGACAGTTTATGTCGGAATACCAGTTGATTGATCAGATAAATCCCTTGAAATTTCGCGGGATTATTCGACAAAACCAGCCGCTTTTTGATGCATACAAAGAACAACATCTGGTAGAAGAAATTCAGCAGGCAATCACCTTTGTCCCCTACTAAAAAAGGCGTGGAAATCCGCAGATTTTCACGCCTTTTTCTGGCTAAATTTTATAAGAAGAGTGCTTTATAAAATAGAATTGCAACGATGCTGGCTAAAATCGGCGCAACAACGGGTACCCATGAATAGCTCCATTGGGAATCGCCTTTATTTTTCAAAGGCAGTAAAGCGTGAACCAAACGAGGACCGAAGTCACGAGCTGGGTTCAAGCCGGGGCCAGTTGGTCCACCTAAGGATGCAACCAGTGTCCAAACCAAGAAACCTAAAGCAAAGTGGGCTGTTCCCAAATTGTCTTGGAAGAAAGGTGCTTTCGTGATTCCGATGGCACCAAGAAACAAAATAAATGAACCAACAAATTCATTAACGAATCCGTTGAGTTTTGAACCAACACTATTGATTGTCGAGAAAGTTCCCAAAATGTGTTGAGGATTTTCTGTTTGATCGTAATACGGTTTGTAGCAGGCAACAATAATTAATTGACCAACAATGGCACCAAGTAATTGTGCGATGATATAAGGAACAACTTCTGCCCAAGGGAACATACCGGCTACGGCTAAACCAATCGAAAAAGCGGGATTGATGTGGTTTCCACTGATCGAACCGAACATCATAGCTGGAATCATAACCCCACAGCCATACCCTACAGCAATCAGCATCCAGTCACTGCCATATCCTTTTGTGCCTTTCAAGTCTACGTTTGCTACTGCACCATTTCCTAACATAATTAACAGAGCAGTTCCGACAAATTCCGCTGCCAGACGAGTCATTAATGAATAATCCAAAATATACTTCCTCCTAATATTTTTTGTCAGTGATGCAGAGCAATGCAATCAGTGCAAATAGAAAAAATCAAATGATCGCTCGGAAAACACCAAACATTACTATGTAACCAAAATTTCTGAAAATTTTCAAGTAGAAATACATTAAAATTGCAAATTGTTTTTTGTGAAGGGAAAAGGTATAGTGGGAACAAAGAAAAAAGGAGGAAAAAAAGATGACATTTGAAGAGATTTTACCCCAACTAAAAAAGGGAGCAAAAATCATCCGGGAAGGCTGGGGTGGTTTTGAATTATACGTGACATTCGTTGCCGGGGATGAATTTGAAGGACATCCAGTAACACCGTATCTATTGATTAAAACCTCAGACGAAGGTTTTTCAAGTTTTGCACCGACAGTTTGTGACATTTTAGCAGAGGATTGGAAGATCGTGACCCCATGAAGCCAAACGAATTTACCGGAAAAGTCGTTTTCGTAACGGGAGTAGCTTCAGGCATTGGTTTGGCACAGGCAAAAGCTTTTCTAACTGCCGGAGGAATCATTTTTGGTGTGGATAAAAAACCACAGGGAGCCGAATTAAAGGAAGAATTCCCCGCCACCTCGTTTTTTCTAATGGGTGATCTTGAAGAAGCCGAATTTTGCCGACAAGCTGTTGCGCAATGTCTGGAAAAATTTGGTCGGATTGATATCTTGCTGAATACCGCCGGCGTTTTGGACGATTACCGTCCGCTGATGGAAACCGACGAAACACTATGGCGTCATATTTTAGGAACAAACCTGGATAGCATGTTCCATTTAACAAAAGCCGTTTTGCCGACGATGCTTGCCCGAAAAAATGGGACGATCATTAACATGGCTTCTATTGCCAGTCTTGTGGCTGGTGGTGGCGGAATTGCCTACACAACCTCTAAACATGCGATTGCCGGATTTACCAAGCAATTAGCGCTGGATTACGCAGCCAGCGGTATTCACGTTGCTGCAATCGCTCCTGGTGCAATTCAAACACCGATGAATGCAGCGGATTTTGCCGGTGAAGGAAAGATGGCCAAATGGGTCGCCGACGAAACACCAGTCAAACGCTGGGCACAGCCGGAAGAGGTTGCCAATCTAACCTTATTTTTGGCTAGTGAACAGGCTAGCTACCTTCAGGGAAATATCCTGCCGATCGATGGCGGCTGGCTGTTAAAATAAAAGAAGAAAAAAACAGCGAAGCCAATCTTTTTTGGCAATCTGCTCTTGCCAGATGCGGTTTTTTGATTAAGATAAAAGATAGCGGAAAATTTCCGCACTGCGGCACTTCAATCCTTTGGTCGCAGTTATTACCAAGTCATTGACTTGTAAAGGAGTGTCGAAAAATGAATAATCACGAGGTACGTTCAGCTTCTCGCTGGACCACGAAAGAAACTGCTAAGATGGCGCTGGTTGCCAGTTTATATGTGGTAGTCACGGTTTTTCTGGCAGTCATCAGTTTTGGTGCGGTACAAATTCGCTTATCAGAAATGTTTAATTATCTGGCGTTGTACAATAAGCGATACATTTGGGCAGTAACCGTTGGCGTGGCAATCGCCAACATCGCTTCACCCAATGGATTGATCGATGTCGTGGTAGGGAGTATCTGCACGCTTTTTGTGCTGTTGTTTAATCAATGGCTGACAAAGCGGATGAAATCAATGAAAAATAAAATGGTGGTCACAGCGCTGGTTTTTGCTGTCTCTATGTTTACCGTTGCCGGTCAGTTGACTATTTTATACCAAGCACCATTTTTCTATAATTGGCTGATCATCGGCTTAGGGGAATTGGTCTCCATGACGATTGGCGGGGTCATCATTCATTTTATCGGCAAACGAATCGACTTAACGAAATAAAATGTCACAGCTCATTTCGATTGAAGGATGAGCTGTTTTTTGTTGTCTGAAAAAGAAAAGACGACTACAATGATGGAAAAAGTAAAAGAGGGATGTTTGTTGTTCACGGAAAAAAGTTTTGCAGTTTTTACTATTGCTGGGTTGGAGCCAAGAATGGCTGCTATTCGTGCAGAAATCCAACCGGTTTTTCATTCATTACAGGCTGAATTTCAGCCGATAATCGAGGAACGGATTCAAAAAGAGCTGTTTCTTCATATTGCCCAGCATCGCCGCCGAAGCGTGTACCCACCGGAAAGTACCCTGTCAGCGTTGAGTCAAAAAAAGCGGGGCTATAAAATGGAGCCCCATTTCCAATTAGGCATTTGTGAAGAGTATGTTTTCATGTGGCTGTCCTTGATTGATCAGCCACCGCAAAAAAGTGAAATGGCGGAAAAAATGTTGACACATCACGAGCTGTTTGAAGAACTGCCAAACGATAGCATCCTTAGCCCAAACCATATGGAAAATGCTGTGCTGCCGCTGGAAAGTACAACCTTGGAAAAAACCTTACGGCGTTTGCGGGATGTGAAAAAAGGGGAATTTCAAGTAGGGCGTGTGCTTCTAAAAGACAGTGAACTGTGGCAACATCCGGAAGAAGCCAAGGCTTATATGCTAGAGAGTTATCTTGCTTTAGTCCCTCTGTACAATTTGTTAATGCAGGTGTGAAAAGGTTTTGATTGTAGTGTTTATAGGATTTTGATAGAATAAGAAGCAGGAGTTGCTAATGCACTTCAAAAAGTTATTTTCAATCAGGAGGAAAGTTACATGAATAAAGCAGATTTAATCGCAGCAGTAGCAGAAAAATCCGGATTAACGAAAAAAGACGCGACCGCCGCTGTAGGAGCTGTTCTTGAAACAGTTGAAACTTCTTTAAAAAACGGTGAAAGTGTTCAAATCATGGGATTTGGAACGTTTGAAGTACGTGACCGTGCCGCAAGAAAAGGCCGTAATCCACAAACTGGGGAAGAAATCACCATTCCAGCTTCAAAAAATCCAGCTTTCAAACCAGGCAAACAATTAAAAGAATCAGTGAACTAAAAACAAGAACCTGAAACCTAGCGGACGCAAAAACGTCTTTGGTTTCAGGTTTTTTTATTTATTCAAACGAAGCAAATAGCTGCTTAAACGGGTGTGGATCATGATGCCGATTCCCCCGGCTGCTACAGCTTTGATCACTCCCGGCAGTAAGAAAGGCACCATTCCGGCATTAAATGCTCCCAGCCAATTCATTTCTGTACTGAGCTTTAACCAGAGGGTACCAAAAAGCAGAGTGACGAAAGCCCCAAGAATATTTCCCAAGAAGCCCCCAAGGTAGGAATAGTGCATTTTTTCCACGAGCCATCCTGTCAGCAAACCGTTAAAAATAAAGCCAATCAAAAACCCTCCCGTGGGTCCAAACAGCACACCGATTCCGGCAGTTCCTCCCGCAAAAACCGGCAAGCCCAAAAGTCCCAATAGTAAATAAATCAACACTGCCCAGGTTCCGTTTTTTGCGCCTAAAATTGTCACGGTCAACCCCACAGCAAATGTTTGCAGGGTCATGGGAATCAGACCGAATGGAATTGTTATTGGCGATAATGCTGCGATAATGCCCGCAAAAATTGCGGCAGTGAGTTGTTCCCGTAAAGTGAATTGCATAAGTAATCCTTCTTTCGTTAACTTTTATTTTTTAGTTAGTTGACGTTCGTTAACGAAATTATATTATTTGGTTTACGAAATGTAAAGTTTTTTTCGTGTTTTTTGTAAAAATCGGTAAAAGGCTTTTTTTTTTGGATGCTTTGGTTAAGAAATTTTTGAAGATGTACCCAAGAAAAACCAAAAGCGTTGTTCTCGGCTGTACCCACTATCCATTTTTAGCGCCGGAAATCAAACAGTATTTTTCTGATGAAGTGATAATTCACAAGGGGTATCAAGGGGTGGGAAGTCATCTGGAAATTATTTTACGGGAAAGTAATCAGCACCAGAAGACCCTATCATTTTTGGTCTGACGGCTTTCTTGCTATACTTTTAGTAAGAGATGGAGCAGAGAGGGGTGGGGAAGTTGCTTTTGCTGTATCGTTTGCTTTTGTTTGTCAATACGGGGATCAGCGGTTTTTTCTTATTTGATTCCTCAATAAAAATGGCGCAACCGTCAACCTTTAGTGAAAGAGCGTATCAGATTCAAATCTTGTTGCTGGTGGTGATGCTCTGCTTGTTTGTGGCAGGTACAATCATGAAAAAAGCACTTTCCTCCCGGGTCCTTTGGGGGATCGCCTATGTGGTGCTTTCCTTTTGGACGACGGAGATTATTTTTCACTGGTGGCATTATCCGGAATTTTGGCAATCTTCGTTGGTCCAGACAGTATTTTTTATTGCTGAGGTGCTGGTTTTTGCGGTTCTATGTAAAAATGATTTTGAAAAAAATTTTCTGTTGTAACCGTTGAGAACTTTATGTAAAGATGCCGTTTTGGCAGTGTCTGGTCAAAGAGACCAAACACTAAAAAAATTAAGCCGTTTGTATTTGTTGCAAGACTTTACGGGAAATTGGTCCGACGATAAGTAATTGTAGCGGCAGTGCAACAATGACATTCATTTTCCAGGCGGTCAAGTATTGGCTGAAAAGCTGTTCGTTGAGTCCATTTTCCATTAAAATTCCGAATAAAGACATACAAGTGACCATGCCTAAAATCATCAAGGTAGAAATCGTCAGGATTAAAATCAGCTTTTTTTCTGGATTAATCGGTAAAGAAAAAGCGATTTTTTTCGCCAGTCCACCGACAACGAAAACATCCAAAATAAAAGCGACGATAAAACCGGGAATCAAGCCGATAAGCAGCTCCGTTAGTGTCAATGAATCATGCAGCCAAAGATTATAGATACTCATTCCTAAAACCATGAGAAAGCACATCATCGTGGTAAAAATAATTCCTTCTTTTTTGTTTGTTGGCAAGTAAATTCCTCCTTCAATTTTTGTTGCGAAGGTTAGCCTAACATATTTTAGCGTTTCTCGTAAGTTTTTTTTGAAAAAATGCGATGAAAATTTTCTGTTTTTTATTTCAAGACAAAAAAAGAGCAGCCTCGAGAGGTTGCTCTTTTTTGAAAAGACGCTTATCTGTTGTAGAATTCAACGACAAGGGCTTCATCGATGTCTGGGTACATTTCGTCGCGTTCTGGTAAACGAGTCAATGAACCTTCTAATTTTTCATCATCAAAGCTGATAAACGCTGGACGTCCAACGATTGCTTCAACAGCATCTTTGATTGTTGAGATATTTTTTGATTTTTCACGAACAGAGATCACTTGACCCACTTCAACGTGGTATGAAGGGATATCCACACGTTTGCCGTCAACTAAGATATGACCATGGTTGACTAATTGACGTGCTTGACGACGAGTTGTTGCAAGACCTAAACGGTAAACAATATTGTCCAAACGTTGTTCTAGGTAGATCATGAAGTTAACACCATGTTTTCCTTCTTTGACCTTGCTTGCTTTAACGAACAAGTTGTTGAATTGGCGTTCGTTCATTCCGTACATATGACGAAGTTTTTGTTTTTCAGCTAATTGCAAGCCGTATTCAGATTTTTTGCCACGGCTGTTTGGTCCGTGTTGACCTGGTGCGTAAGGGCGACGTGCTAGTTCTTTACCAGTTCCTGACAAAGAGATACCTAGACGACGGGATATTTTCCATGATGGTCCAGTATAACGAGACATTAAAGATTCCTCCAATAAAATAGTTTTGGAGTAAAATAATCCGATGAAAAATTCATATTCGTGCAGTCCGTTCTTCAATCTTCACCTTTGCAGCCGCGGTTACACAATTGAACCATTCTGGCAACGAACTGGTGACGAGTTATTATCTTTCTGCTGCATTATTTTACACAAATGGTAGTATACTTTATTTAGACAGCTTATGTCAAGGAAGGCAGCGGAAAAACGCTGGAAAATGAGCAATGGAGGAATGAGCATGGAGCAAGTAATCTTTCCGAAAAATGAAGAAAATGCTATAGCAATGGCACAATATATGAAAAACCGGTTTCCTTTTGCCGGTGTACCAAAACCGCAACGGGCATTCCTGCAAAAATCGCTTCTAACTGCCAGCAAAAATTGGTCGGTAGAGGACGTTTTGGTGGAGATCACGACCTATTATCAAAAAGAGAAACGGGAATACCAGTATTTGGCAATCGATTTGGCACAAAAAAATGTCCGTCGATTTTCCTTTGAGGAATTGGAAAAACTGCTTGTTTTGACTGCGCAAAAGGAATGGTGGGACAGTATCGATTCCTGGCGAAAATTTTTTGGTACTTGGATCTTGCAGCATCCGGAAAAGCTGGAAGCGGTTTTCTTACTGTTTGATCAGCAACCAGACTTTTGGCTGCGGCGAATCGCTATCACATTGCAGTTGCAATTCAAGGAAAAAACTGACCGAGAGCTGTTGAAAAAAGCCATTGAGTATGATATGAATACAGAAGAGTTCTTTATTCAAAAAGCCATTGGATGGGCATTAAGAGAGTACAGCAAAACGAATCCTGAATGGGTCCGACAGGTGCTTTTGAACCAGCACTTCAGCAAGTTGGCGACTCGAGAAGCTAGTAAGTATCTATAGAATAAGAAAGTGAGACGACACAACCCTTATGAAACGAAAACTTTTTGCTTTTGATATTGATGGAACCCTTCTTGACAATGAGAAGCAACCGCTGGACAGCACGATGGAAGCACTGGAAGAACTGCGAAAAGCCGGGCATTTGGTGACAATAGCCACCGGTAGAAGTCGGTTTCACGCTAAAGATGTGATTCGCGATCTTGGATTTACTAATTATGTTTTATGTAACGGTGCCGCCGCTTTTTTGGATCATCAACAAATTTATAAGAATCTTTTAGACCGTTCTGAATTGGATCAATTCGTAGAAGAAGCCAATCAATTGGCAATCGATACAGCCTTTATCAGTATGGATGTTGCGAAACGTTCTACATCAATTAATGTAGAGGTCATGGACGAAGCGATGAAATCCTTTGGGGCGACATTACCGGAATTGGATCAATTATTCGTAGAAGATCAAGAGGTTTATCAAGCACTGGCTTTTTATAGCCGACAATACGAAGGTTATTTTGATCAAAAATATCAAAAATTACGCTTCATTCGTTGGCATGAAAATTGTGTTGATGTTGTGCCGAAAAACGGTTCAAAAGCGGCAACGATTTTAAATGTTGCTAATCGTCTAGGGATTGATAGAGAAGATGTTGTCGCATTTGGTGATGGATTAAACGACCGGGAAATGTTGCGGGAATCCGGCTTAGGGATTGCGATGGGCAATGCCACTGCAGAAGTGCAGGCAGAAGCGGATTTTGTCACGGCATCAAATGAACAAGACGGTATTTGGAAAGCACTGAAAGAATTACATTTGCTATAAACTACCCCGTTAAGTTTTGAGAGGAGCTGTTTCATGGATTTTGTAAAAGAGGACTTTGACTATTATCGTCGTTCCATTCAACTGATGTACCAAGGATATTATCGGTTGCGTTTGAGTTTGCTGGCAGTTTGCGGACTGTTGTTGGCTGTCTATTCAGCAATCACAAGAGATAGCTTGTTGATAAATGGTTTTTTGTTGCTGATACTCATCGCTTTATTCGTTTATCTGGTACTTCAAAGCCGTAAATTTGATGAAATCTACGACGCTTTTTTAAGAAAAAATCAACCGGCTCAAATTTATCAGTTGGTGGAGGATGAATACAGCTACACCGCAAAAGAAACCGGGCAAGAGGAAATACACATCAAGAAAGTCAAAGTTCGCAATTTTCCTTCCAGAAACAAACAGTTCACGCTGATGGTGGGCTTTGAAAAAGCATTTTTCTCCTCCCAACCACTACAAATGGTTTATTATGACATGTTGGAATTAACCTACGAAGAAAGTTTTCGTTTAAAACGAAACGGCTACAGTCGGCTTCCCCGTTTCTTGCGGCGTTTTTCTTTGACAAATATCAAAGGATCAATCACGGATTTGTTTCGTTTTATTTTTGGGAATATTTTCTTATTGTTTTTAGTCTATCGCCTGATTCGCTATTTGCTTGCACTGTTACGGATGTGACGAAAGCAAACTTGCGAAAAGGAAGTTGTAAAAGCGTAGTCGGATAATAATCTGGCTAGGCTTTTTTTGTTGTGTGTGATACCGTTAAGAAAAAGAAAGAGCGGAGGAAACGAGATGAAGATTGCATTGATTGCCCATGACCGCAAAAAGGACATGATGGTCAAGCTGACGACAGCATATCGGGAAATTTTAGTGAAGCATGAATTGTTTGCCACGGGAACGACCGGAAAACGAATTGAAGAGGCAACCGGCTTGCCAGTTCATCGCTTCAAATCTGGTCCATTGGGAGGAGATCAACAGATTGGCGCGATGATTTCAGAAGATGCACTGGACATGGTAATTTTTTTGCGGGACCCATTAGCGGCACAACCCCACGAACCAGATGTGACGGCACTGATCCGCCTGTCGGATGTGTATGAAATTCCCTTGGCTACGAATATTGGCACCGCAGAAATTTTATTACGGGGACTAGATGCTGGTTTTGCTGATTTTCGTGACATTGTACACGAGCTGGAAGAAAAGCCGATTTCTTTTTGAAAAAGAAGTCGTCTTCCATGCATAGGGTGATTATTTTAATTTTAGAAACGCATTTTTAGAATAGGGTGAAAATATGTCAGAATTATTAACCGATTTTTTACGTTATGCCAAAATCAATACTCGTTCCGATGAAACCTCAACTACGATTCCTACGACGCCTGGTCAAGTTGATCTAGCATTGCTGTTGAAGGATCAATTACTCGACTTGGGGTTGGAACAGGTTGCCTATCACCCGAAGAATAGTTTTACCATCGGGGTTTTGAGAGGTGATCCGAAAAAAACAGCGGTAGGTTTTATTGCCCATGTGGACACCGCAGATTTTTCTGCGGAAAATAGTCAACCGCAAGTCCATGAAAATTATGATGGGCAGGATGTTGTCCTGAATGAGGGCAAGCAGATTGTGTTATCGGTCACGGAATTTCCTAATTTGTTGGATTATGTAGGAGAAACGTTGATCACAACTGACGGCACGACTCTTTTAGGAGCAGATGATAAAGCCGGGATCGCCGAAATCATTGACGGAATTCGATTGTTAAAACAGGTTCCAGCTGCTGAAAGAGGTGATGTCTGGGTGGCATTCGGTCCAGATGAAGAAATCGGTCGAGGAGCAGATTTGTTTGATCCTGACGATTTTCCGGTGGCGTTTGCCTATACTTTAGACAGTGGACGCGTAGGGCATTTTGAATATGAAACCTTCAATGCGGCAAAAATCGAAATTTTTATTGATGGCACGAGTGTTCATCCCGGAACAGCCTACCAGCAAATGGTCAATGCCATCAAAATTGGGGAGCAAATCGATCAACAACTGCCTCAAGCAGAAGTTCCGGAAAAAACACGGGAATATCAGGGCTTTTATTTGCTGAATAAATTTATCGGGGATATCAGTCATGCAGAGCTCCACTATATTATTCGGGACCATGATCGGGAAAAATTTGAAGCCCGCAAGCAAAGGATTTTGCAAATCATTACCGAACTTAATGAAGAATTGCAGCAGGAACGGATTAGCTATCGTTTGTTTGACCAATACTACAACATGCGGGAAATTATTGATCAAGATCCCCGCAGTGTCACCTATGCCAAACAAGCGATGGAAAATTTAAAAATTCCCATCAAGATCACTCCTTTTCGCGGGGGGACAGACGGCTCGAAAATTTCCTATAAAGGAATCCCAACACCGAACTTATTTACAGGGGGCGAAAATTTCCATGGGCAATATGAGTTCATTACCTTGGAAGCTATGGAAAAAGCCCGAGATACGATTGTTGAAATCGTTCGCCTGGCGAGCGGAGGGAAATAAAAAGCAGGCAGAAAAGGAAAATTCCTTTCTGCCTGCCATTTTTATTTTTTGACAGTCGACTCTTTGACAAATTTAAAATGCAGCGTTTTTCGCTCCGGCATGTTTTCTTTGTGCTCCTGCACTGCGGCCTTCACGATTTTTTCGCGTTTCTTTTTGTATTCGTTGATGCGACGTGCCAAAACTTCCTCGTTACTTTTTTTCATGAAGAATCCCTCCAGTTAGTTCTGATAATGCTTACAATGTTATTCTATCATGCTTTTACAACGAAGAAAACCGCTTTGTTTGTGATGGAATACACGATTGTAAATAATTCCGTGTTATTCTATCCCGCCGAAACGATCCAACGGCCACAAAACGATTCGAGCGACACCTTCAATCTCCTCCTTAGAAATTGCGCCAATGTAACGGCTATCAGTGGAATTGGTTCGATTGTCGCCTAAAACGAAATAACTGTCCGCGGGAACTTCAAAAACAAAGTCCTCGGTAAATGTTTCACGAGTGGTCAAAACTTCTTCACTTAATTTTGGATCAAGGTATTCTTCGGTGTATTTTTTCCCGTCAATTACCAGCTGATCTTTTTGAATTTCCACCGTTTCTCCCGGCAGACCGATTACTCGCTTGATATAATTCCGATCCTCATTAGGTGCATCGAAAACCACAATGTCGAATCGTTGGATATTGTCAGTATTTTTGGACATCAACAAGCGTTCATTATTGATTAGTGTCGGCAGCATGGATTTTCCTTGGACGATAATTGGAGTAATGATATAGTGACGGATCAATAGAATAGCGACAACAAATAATGCAAGCAATCCGATTCTTTTCAAAAATCGCGCCATAAGTCTCCTCCTTTTCGTTTGTTAATTTTATTCTAACCAAAATTCAATAAACTAGATAGCAAAGTGTCTTTTCCTTTGAAAAAGGAGGCGGGCTTTTTTTTCCACCCAAAAACAACTATAATAAGGAAAGATGTCAAAAAGAGAAGAGGAAAAATTGTGCGGGTATTGTTTATTGGGGATGTTGTCGGTGCTCTTGGCCGCAAAACCATTACAGAATATGTACCAAAATTAAAAAAGAAATACCGTCCACAAGTCACGATCTGCAATGGAGAAAATGCAGCTTCTGGTCGGGGAATCACCGGAAAAATCTATAAAAAATTTTTACAAGATGGAATCGATGTCGTCACGATGGGAAACCATACGTGGGACAATCGGGATATTTTTGAATTTATCGGAGAAGCGAAAAAAATGATTCGGCCAGCCAATTTTCCTGAAGAAGTACCGGGAATGGGGATGGTTTTTGTCAAGGTCAATCAAGTAGAGCTTGCGGTGATCAACCTGCAGGCACGAACCTTTATGGTGGCGTTGGATGATCCCTTTAGAAAAATCGATGAGCTGTTGGCAACGGCACGGGAACGAACATCCTTGATTTTTGTTGATTTCCACGGGGAAACAACAAGTGAAAAACAAGCGATGAGTTGGTATCTTGATGGACGTGTTTCAGCCGTCGTCGGAACCCATACCCATGTGCAAACCAATGATGCTCGAATTTTACCGCAAGGAACCGCCTATTTGACAGATGCAGGCATGACCGGTCCTTATGATGGTATCTTAGGCATGAAACGAGAACCCGTGATTGAACGATTTTTGACGACGTTGCCTCAGCGGTTTGAAGTAGTGGAAAGCGGTCGAACCATTTTATCCGGTTGCCTGATTGATATTGATGAAAGAACAGGCAAAGCAACTGCAATCCATACGATTCAAATCAGTGACGATCGACCATTTGACGAATAAGCGAATAGGATGAAAGCCATGGATGCATTAGAACGGGAACCAGAAGTAAAAGCAGCCCTTGAACAGTTAACAGAATTACTAGCTGCTCACGAAACAATCCGATCTTTCAAACGGATCAAAGAAAAAATCGAAAAAAATCAGCATTTGCAAGAGTTGGAAGAAAAAATTAAAACCGCACAAAAAGAGGCCGTCAATTTTGCTCATTATGGAAAACCAGAAGCAGAAAAAGCTGCTATTGCTGCGGCAAATCGCTACACAGCAGAGTTTGAGGAACAGCCGCTAGTGATTGCTTATCGGGAAAAATTGTTGGAAGCCAACGATTTGCTGCATTTTGTGACGGATTCGTTGCAAAGACAAGTAAATGAAACAATTGAGGAGGAAAAACCGAATGCCTCAAAAGACTAAAAATACGCCTATGATGGAACAATATTTGGCAATCAAGGCACAGTACCAGGATGCATTCCTTTTTTACCGCTTAGGGGATTTTTATGAAATGTTTTACGAGGATGCTATCAAAGCCGCACAAATTTTGGAATTGACTTTGACCAGCCGCAACCGTAATGCCGACGACCCTATTCCCATGTGCGGAGTTCCTTACCATGCTGCCCAAGGATACGTGGATACGTTGATCGAACAAGGCTATAAAGTCGCAATCTGTGAACAAGTCGAAGATCCCAAAACGGCTAAAGGGATGGTTAAGCGAGAAGTCATTCAATTGGTGACCCCCGGAACCGTTATGGAAAGCAAGGGGCTTTCGGCTAAGGACAATAATTTTTTGACGGCGCTGACCTTTACCGGTAAAGACTACGGATTTGCTTATGTGGATTTGAGTACCGGTGAACTAAAAGCCACCGTTTTAAAAGATGAAGAAGCCATCATTAATGAAGCTTCTGCGCTGCAAACCAAAGAAATCGTTTTTGGCAGTGAAATTTCAGATGAGCTGAAAAAACAATTGAAGGATCGATTGAACGTGGTTTTCTCCACGCAGGAAACCATTGAGGAAAATGCAGAATTTCAATTTTTGACCAGTGAACTGACTAATTCAGTGGAAAAAGAAGTGGCGGGAAAACTGCTGTGCTATTTATCCATCACTCAAAAGCGTAGTTTGGCACATTTGCAAAAAGCTGTGGACTATCAACCAGATCATTTTTTGAAGATGGATTATTATTCGAAATTTAATTTAGAACTGAGCCAATCAATTCGTACCGGAAAAAAACACGGCACTTTATTGTGGCTGTTGGATGAAACCAAGACGGCAATGGGGGGACGTTTGCTGAAACAATGGTTGGATCGACCCTTGATTCAAAAACAAGCAATCCTTGCCCGACAAGCAATGGTCGCTTCTCTGCTGAATAGTTATTTTGAACGGGCTGACCTGCAGGAAAATTTGACCAAGGTTTATGATTTGGAGCGTTTAGCTGGACGTGTGGCCTTTGGAAACGTCAACGGGCGGGATTTGATCCAATTAAAAACCTCTTTGCTGCAAGTTCCGCTGATTCGCGAATTGCTGACTGGAATCAATCAAGGGGAATGGAATGACCTGCTGGTAGATTTGGAACCGATGGAAGATCTGGTCCAATTGATTGAAGATGCCATCAATGAAGAGGCACCGTTGCAGATTACAGAAGGCAATGTTATCAAGGACGGGTTCAATGAAACGCTTGACCAATACCGTTTAGCGATGAAAAACGGCAAACAATGGTTGGCGGAATTAGAAGCCAAAGAACGAGCAGAAACCGGCATCCGTAATTTGAAGGTCGGCTTCAATCGGGTGTTTGGGTATTATATCGAGATCACGAAGGCCAATTTAGGCAATTTAGCAGAAGGCCGCTATGAACGAAAGCAAACTTTGGCAAATGCCGAACGTTTTATCACACCGGAACTGAAAAAATTGGAAACGCAAATTTTAGAGGCCGAAGAAAAATCAGTTGATTTGGAGTATCAATTATTCTTAGAGGTGCGGGAACAAATCAAGCAGGCTATCGAACGACTGCAAACCTTGGCAAAATCCCTCAGCGCGGTGGATGTTCTGCAAAGTTTTGCGATGATCGCTGAACGCTACCAATATGTACAACCGACTTTTGGCAAAGAGCTGAAAATTTTAGAAGGTCGCCATCCCGTTGTGGAAAAAGTTTTGGGGCATCAAGAATACATCCCAAATTCCATCACGATGGATCAAGAAACCCTGATTTTACTGATTACCGGTCCAAATATGTCAGGGAAAAGCACCTATATGCGGCAATTGGCATTGACTGTCATCATGGCGCAAATGGGGTGTTTCGTCCCCGCAGAAACGGCAAAGTTGCCGATTTTTGACCGGATTTTTACCCGCATTGGCGCCAGTGATGATTTAATCGCTGGACAAAGTACTTTTATGGTGGAGATGATGGAGGCCAATCAAGCTTTGCGTCATGCAACACCCAACAGTTTAATTTTATTTGATGAATTGGGACGGGGAACAGCAACCTATGATGGTATGGCGTTGGCGCAAGCCATTATTGAATATATCCATAAAGAAGTGAAAGCCAAGACCTTATTCTCTACTCATTATCATGAATTGACGGTTCTGGATGAAGCCTTGCCTCAACTGCGCAACATCCATGTGGGAGCAGTTGAAAAAGATGGCGATGTGGTTTTCCTTCATAAAATGATGGAAGGACCTGCGGATAAAAGTTATGGTATCCACGTGGCAAAAATTGCCGGATTGCCGACAAACTTGCTGGAACGAGCTGCAACAATCTTAAAGGGATTAGAAGCAGATACACCAGCTGTCTTGCAAGCTCCTCCTGCTGTCACTGAAGAAATCGAGCAGATGTCCTTATTCAGCGAAGTTTCTACCAGTGAATTAGGTGTGATTGATACGGTGAAAAAATTGAATTTATTAGAAATGACCCCAATGGAAGCATTGAATACATTGTACGAGTTGCAGAAACGGATTTAGAAAGAAGGCGTATCTATGGGAAAAATCCAAGAATTATCTGAACGTCTTGCCAATCAGATTGCCGCAGGGGAAGTGGTGGAGCGCCCCGCATCGGTGGTTAAAGAATTAGTGGAAAATGCGCTAGATGCCGGCAGTACCCAAATTGATATTCTAATTGAAGAAGCAGGTCTGCGTAAAATTCAGGTGACAGATAACGGTGAAGGAATCGCTGATGATGATGTGGTGAATGCATTTAAACGACATGCCACCAGCAAAATCCACAATCGGGATGATTTATTCCGAATACGAACACTGGGTTTTCGTGGCGAAGCCTTGCCAAGTATTGCTTCCGTATCCGAAGTGACCGTCGAAACAGCGGTGCAAGGAACGGAACAAGGAACCTTGCTGAAATTAAAAGGCGGTGCTGTTGAATCCCATACTCCTTCTGCTTTGCGGCAAGGAACCAAGATTACTGTGGAAAACTTATTTTTTAATACGCCAGCGCGTTTGAAATATGTTAAAACGGTTCAAACGGAATTAGCGAATATTGGGGATATCGTCAATCGGTTGGCACTGAGCCACCCCTCTGTTGCGTTTCGTTTGGTTCACGATGGTAATAAAATGTTGGCGACTGCCGGCAATGGCGATCTGAAACAGACCTTGGCGGGAATTTACGGCATTACTACGGCTAAAAAAATGTTGAAAATCCAAGCAGAAGATTTAGATTTTAAAATCGAAGGCTATGTTTCATTACCGGAAGTTACCCGATCCAGTCGGAATTATTTGTCAACAATTATCAATGGCCGGTATATCAAAAACTTTGCACTGAACAAAGCCATCGTCACAGGTTATGGCTCAAAATTAATGATCGGTCGTTTTCCTTTAGCAGTGATCGAGATCACGATGGACCCGCTATTGGTGGATGTCAATGTGCACCCAACCAAGCAGGAGGTCCGTTTATCAAAGGAAAAAGAATTGACAGAATTATTGAGCAAAGCCATCAATAATGCCTTGCGGGAAGAAAATCTAATCCCCAATGCAGCTGACAATTTAAGTTTTAAAAAGAAACAGACTCCTCAAGAAAAAACAGAACAGTTGGCGATGGATTTTGCTGAACCAAGAAACACTAAAGGTTTGTCTTACGATGCCGCCAGTGGAAAATTTTTTGTGGAGGAAAGTTATCAACAGACTGTGGAAAACCCTGTGGATAATCTTGTGGATATTGGTGGAAAACCAGCACCAGTTTTTTCACAGGAATCTAAAAAGGATGAATTTGTGCCGTTGGAGTCAGACGAGGTCACAGAAAAACCAAATGCTGCCAATGTCGTATCGGACTTCTCCGAGGAAGAGATTCGGCTCCATCCGGAATTTGATTTGGCCAATAAAGAATGTGAAACTTTGTTAGATAAAGTATTGGCTTCAGATGATCGTCCCACAGAACGTTTTCCACAATTGGATTATTTTGGTCAGATGCATGGAACCTATTTATTTGCCCAAAGTGAGCAGGGATTGTACATCATCGACCAGCATGCGGCGCAAGAACGGATCAAATACGAATATTATCGGGAAAAAATTGGGGATGTCACCAATGATTTGCAGGAATTGCTGGTGCCTTTTGTTTTAGATTACCCCAACAGTGATGCGCTAAAGCTGAAGGAAAAAGCTGAACTGTTGGAAAATGTAGGGATTTATTTAGAAGAATTCGGCGCCAACAGCTTCATTGTTCGAGCTCATCCTGTATGGTATCCGAAAGGACAAGAAGAAGCGATTATTCGTGAAATGATCGATATGTTGCTGGTAACCGGCAGTGTCAGTGTCAAAAAATTCCGAGAAGCAACTGCAATCATGATGAGCTGTAAGCGATCCATCAAGGCCAATCATCATTTGAACGAGGCTCAAGCCCGCGTGTTGCTGCAGGATTTAGCGACCTGTGAAAATCCCTTTAACTGTCCCCATGGACGCCCGGTACTGATTCACTTCACTAACAGCGACATGGAAAAAATGTTTAAACGAATCCAAGATCCTCATAAAACGAAGGAGACGATGTAAAAAATGGCGATTATTTTAGCGTCGCAATCACCACGGCGAAAACAATTGCTTGCCCATATTGTCGATAATTTTACGGTTGAACCTGCCGATATTGACGAAACAGTTCACGAAAAGGATCAGCCAGAAGAATACGTCATGCGAATGGCAAAAACCAAAGCAAAAACCGTTGCAAAACAGCATGAGAATGATTTAGTGATTGCATGTGACACCATCGTAGTGGCCGGTGGGAAAATTTTAGGAAAACCCAAATCTCGGGAAGCAGCATTTGAGATGCTCAGTCTGATGAGCGGTCAAATGCATCATGTATATACGGCGGTAGTTTTGCGTAAAGGTCGGCAAATGCTCACCAAATTGGTTCCTGCCAAAGTTCTCTTTTTTGACTTGACGGATGCAGAGATTAATCAGTATCTCGATGAAGGAGATTACGTGGATAAAGCTGGTGCATATGGAATCCAAGGAAAAGCCGGGATGTTTGTAAAAAAGGTGGATGGCGATTACTATAGTATTGTGGGCTTTCCTGTAGGCGCAATTTATCAGATGATGAAGGAAATTAAGTAGGTTTGCTTCCACTAAAGGAGGATTTCCAATGGCAGAATATTCAAAAGAAGAATTGAAAAAGCAACTTTCACCAATGGCTTATGCAGTTACGCAAGAAAGCGCAACGGAACAGCCATTCACGGGAGAATACGATAATTTTTATGAAAAAGGCATTTACGTGGATATTATCAGCGGCAAACCGTTGTTTTCTTCTACCGAAAAATTTGATGCCGGCTGTGGCTGGCCTTCTTTCAGCAAGCCGATTCTTCGAAAAGAAATCAAAGAGAAAGCTGACTTTTCTCATGGAATGCACCGAGTTGAGGTTCGTAGTGATGAAACGAATGCGCATTTAGGACATGTTTTTTCAGATGGACCGGAAGAAAAAGGCGGCTTGCGCTACTGCATCAACTCCGCCGCTTTGCGCTTTGTTTCGTTAGAGGAAATGGATCAACAAGGCTATAGTGAATACAAAGAATATGTGGAATAATAGGAAATAAAGCCCGCTTTTGAAAAGGGGCTTTATTTTTTTTGCTGACGATTGTTGAGCAGTAATCAAGGCAATCTTTCATTTCTAAAAAGTTTGACCATGATGGGGAAATAAAAGTTCTCCGCTAATTATACGTCAGTGTGTTGAATATTTTTTTGAATCGTTTCTAGAAATAGTTTGCTGACGTTGGGCAAGCTTCGGCTTTTACTCCAAATCAGAATATTGGGATCAGTTAATTGAGGTTCCAAAGGACGAAAGACGAGTCCGCTCTGTTGGGAGGTTTCGACTAAATTTTCATAGGTCAATGCCATGCAGGCACCGGTTTTAATCAACAAACTAGCGTTGAAAATCAGATTGTAGGTACCGATAAAATTAAACTGATCAAATAGTTCGTTGCTCCATTCTTTAAAAATCCCCCGCTGCTTTGCCTGCGCAGAAACAATTAAGGGGCGACCAATAAGATCAGCGGGAGAAATGGTTGAATGACGGGCAAGCGGTTCATCAGCCCGCATTAAGAGACCCCAACGATTTTCCTCAGGTAGAGTGAGAAAGTTATAGTTATCCAACTGTCGCCGTCCCATGATGACTCCAAATTCTAAAATACCACTATCTAATTGCGGTTCTATCAGGCTGGCATCTCCACTTCTTAGATTGATATGAATTTGGGGATATTTGTGAATGATCTGCTGAATTGTCTGCATGATGTAGGTCATGGCATGACTTTCACCAGAACCGATATCCAACGTTCCGCTAATGATGTCTTGCTTTTGTAAATTATATGTTGTCTTGTCAAACAAACGAATAATTTCTTGTGCACGTTCTAGTAGATAATAACCTTCTTGAGTCAAGTTTACTTGGCGATGGCTCCGTTCAAACAGCTTAACATTTAATTCAGTTTCCAAATCGATAATTTGGCGGGATAAAGCTGGCTGTGACACATGCAGGGACTGTGCTGCGTGGGAAAAATTTTGTTCTTGTGCAATGGCGACAAAATAGCGAAGAACACGAATATCCATGGAACCACTCCTTTTTCCATAACTAATTATTATAGTTATTAATACATTATAAGTATTTAACATTAGTATAATTTCCCAGTATACTGTAGTCAATCAATAAATAAGAAATGAGGGAAGTCAATGAAGTCAAAGATGGACTTGGGGACTGCGGCGTATGATCAGGTTGAAGAAATCAACGAAATTAATCAACCGTTACTCCAACAATTAAATACCGGTACCCATGACCAAGCAGAGATTCGTGAGCGAATCAGCAAAATTACCAATGAGACGATTGATGAAACAACTGAAATTCGTTTGCCATTTTGGTCGGATTTTGGTCGCAATTTACACATTGGGAAGCATGTTTTCATTAATAGCCATTCAATGTTCACCGATTTAGGCGGTATTTTTATTGGCGATCATGTGTTGATTGGACCGAATGTTACGATCGCCTCTGTCAATCATCGAATAGAACCGGCAGAACGGCGACATTTGGAATTGCAATCGGTGTATATCCATGAGAATGCATGGTTGGGGGCAAATGTCACAGTGACTCCAGGGGTGACAATCGGAGAGAATGCAATCGTCGCAGCCGGGGCAGTAGTGACGAACGATGTACCAGCAAATACGATTGTGGGTGGCGTTCCAGCCAAATTTATCAAAGGTATCAACTCTAATTATAAAGAACAACAGCCTTCCCAGTAATGTGACAACAAAAGTGTGACACGTTTTTGGTACTAGGCAAAATAATCATAGGTTCGAGAAAGGAATGTTTATTATGGCAATTCAAGACAAAGTAGTAGTAATCACAGGCGCATCATCAGGAATCGGAGAAGCAACGGCAAAATTATTGGCAAGCAAAGGAGCAAAAATTGTTCTGGGCGCTCGTCGTGAGGAAAAATTGCAAAAAATCGTTGAAGAAATCAAACAAGCAGGTGGCGAAGCTGTCTTTCGGGTCACCGACGTAACCAAACCAGCAGATAATGAAGCATTAGTTAATCTTGCAAAAGAAGCCTTTGGAAAAATTGATGTTATCTTTTTGAATGCCGGCTTGATGCCAAACTCACCGTTATCTGAATTGAAGACGGACGAATGGGATCAAATGGTGGACGTGAATATCAAAGGTGTTTTGAACGGGATCGCCGCTGTTTTACCAACCTTCAAAGGGCAAAAATCCGGGCATGTAATCACCACTTCTTCGGTTGCCGGGTTAAAAGCCTATCCTGGTGGCGCAGTTTACGGTGCCACAAAATGGGCTGTTCGAGATTTGATGGAAGTTTTGCGCATGGAATCAGCACAAGAAGGCAGCCATATCCGTACGGCAACGATTTATCCAGCCGCAATAAAAACGGAATTGTTAACGACGATCACCGATAAGGAAACAGAAAAAGGCATGTCCTCTCTTTATGAAACCTATCAAATTGGACCAGAAAGCGTTGCAAATATTGTTGCTTTTGCAATTGACCAACCAGAAGACACAAACGTTAATGAGTTCACCGTTGGACCTACCGATCAACCTTGGTAAAATGGGGCAACCAATTCCTTTGTTTCAAAAAGTTAGTAAGCACAAGTAAAAAAGTTCGGAGAATTTTGCTGATTCTCCGAACTTTTTTGTCGGCTCAGCTTAAAAAATTTTCCGCTGATTTAGCTAAACTAGGCAGAGAAAGAGCCAATCATTTCTCTGCCTTTTTTGTCGATGGAAACTGTGATACAATAAGGGGAACATATGTACAGAAAGGGTTAGGACATGTACGAATATATCATTGGACTTGTAACGGCGATCAATCCAGCTTATCTTGTATTGGAAACGCAGGGCATCGGCTATCAAATCGCATTGGGAAATCCCTATCGTTACAGCAGCAAAATGAATCAAGAAGTCAAAATTTATGTCCATCAAGTGATTCGGGAAGATGCGCATCTACTTTATGGTTTTGGAAAATTAGAAGAAAAACAATTATTTTTGCGCCTAATCAGCGTTTCTGGAATCGGACCAAAAAGTGCTTTGGCCATCATGGCAAATGAAGAGCACGATGGCATGATCGCAGCCATTGAATCCGGTGATGCCACGTATTTGACGAAGTTTCCCGGTGTTGGTAAAAAAACAGCGCAACAAATGATTTTGGATTTGAAGGGGAAATTGGGCGAATTGGCAGGAGAATTGCCGGCAATGCCGATTTTATCCGAGAATCAAGCCTTGGAAGAAGCTATGGCAGCTTTGTCTGCTTTGGGTTACAGTGAGAAAGAAACCAAGCGGGTAGAAAAATTATTGCCTGTTGATCCGCAAAAAACAACCGATGAATATTTGCGGGAAGCGCTAAAATTAATGATGAAAAAATAGGAGGAACGGTCAATGACAGACGAACGGATCGTTTCGCCGGAAACGACAGAGACGGAAGAAATCCTCGAAAAATCGTTGCGACCACAATACCTTTCACAGTATATCGGTCAGGATAAGGTTAAAGAAGAGCTGCGTATTTATATTGAAGCGGCGAAAAATCGTGAAGAATCCCTCGACCATGTGCTACTTTATGGACCACCGGGATTAGGAAAAACCACGATGGCCATGGTGATTGCTAACGAAATGGGTGTCAATATCCGCACCACCAGCGGACCGGCTGTTGAAAAACCGGGAGATTTGGTGGCGATTTTAAATGAATTGGAACCGGGGGATTTATTGTTCATTGATGAAATCCATCGTTTGCCGCGAGTTGCAGAAGAAATGCTGTATTCGGCGATGGAGGATTTTTATGTGGATATCATGGTTGGACAGGGAACCACGGCTCACCCGGTTCATTTTCCTTTGCCACCCTTTACACTTGTGGGGGCGACGACTCGTGCCGGGATGCTTTCAGCGCCATTACGGGATCGCTTTGGGATTATTAGTCACATGGAATATTATCAAGAGCAGGATCTGCGGGAAATCGTGTTGCGTTCGGCGGATATTTTTCAAACAGAAATTGTTACAGAAGGTGCAATCGAAATCGCACGACGATCAAGGGGAACCCCGCGAATCGCCAACCGTTTGTTGAAGCGGGTTCGGGATTTTGCTCAAGTACAGGCCGATGGAGTGATTGACCGCTTGATTGCCGATCGGGCGTTGAGCTTGCTGCAGGTGGATAAAGCCGGTTTGGATTATGTTGATCAAAAATTGATCAAAACGATGATCGAAATTTATGGCGGCGGACCAGTGGGATTAAGCACCCTGTCTGTCAATATTGGAGAAGAAACGGAAACGGTCGAGGACATGTACGAACCCTATCTGATTCAAAAGGGATTTTTAAAGCGTACTCCCCGTGGGCGAATTGCCACTCATCTTGCCTATGAACATTTTGGCTATTCATATCAAATTTCAGATTGAGGAAGAGGCTTATGACAGAAGGAAATCAGACAAAACGGGCAATTGGACGAGCCTTAGTCGCTTTGACACAAACCAAGCCCTATGAAAAAATCAGCGTGCAAGATATCGCTAAAAAAGCAGAAATCAATCGCCAGACGTTTTACTATCATTTTTCCGACAAAGCAGAATTACTGCGTTGGATTTATCTGAACGATTCCTTAAAATATTTGACCTCAGCAGAATTGTCCATCGATAATTGGGAAGAACAGGCATTAAAAATGCTGAAAACAATGAAGGGAAAAAACGTGTTCTACCAAGTGACGACTGAGAAAAATCGAGATGTTTTGATCAAAGAATTTTCATTGATCGTAACGAAATTATTCCGCAAATTGTTTGAACAGGTAGATACAGAAGGGGTATTGACTGAAAAGGACAAAGATTTTTATGGCCGTTTTTTTTCCTACGGCTGTAGTGGCGTCCTGCTTGCTTGGATTTCCGGCGGGTACCAGGAATCACCTTTAGAAATCGCTACTCAACTTTTTCAACTGGCAAAAGATGTTGAGTTTTTCTCTTTTCGGATGTATCAAAAGGAGGAGATAGAGTGAAGGTTTTATTTGTCTGTTTAGGAAATATTTGTCGCTCGCCCATGGCAGAAGGACTGATGCGGCAACGGGCACAGGAAAAAGGAATCGAGCTGTTTGTTGATTCAGCAGCAACCAGCAGTTGGGAAGCGGGAAATCCGCCCCATGAAGGAACACAAAATATTTTGCGGCAAGCCGGTATCGATTTTTCGAAAATGCATGCCCGACAAATCACGGAGACAGATTTTCATACGTTTGATTTTATCATTGGAATGGATCAAAACAATCTTCGAGATCTACAGAAAATTGCTCCCGCAGGTACAGAAAAGAAAATCCATTTATATCTGAGTGTCGTTCCCGACAAAAAAGCAATGGCCGTTCCTGATCCGTGGTATACCGGAGATTTTCAAGAAACCTACCAACTGCTAAAAGAAGGTCTGGATAGTTGGCTTGCCGTTTTGCAAGCTGAGCGAAACAGTAAGGCTTGAGTTTTAGCAGAAAATTATTTAGAATAGGCTTTACAAAAGCTGATTTGCTTGAAGCAGAAAGGGGTTTGCAATGGAAAAAAAATCGAAAATCAAAAAAATTCGTCAATTCGTTGCGCTTACTTCTAATACTTTACTCGATACATTTTTAAGTGATACTGCCGAGAATCGGCAACAAGAAAAAATCTCCGTAGAAATGCGGGATGCTATAAAAAAAGCAGCACGTCAGCACAGTCTGGTGGTTCTTCAAGTGGATAATCCCGATGCTGAACGAAAATTTGAAACAATCTCCGGCTGGTTGGTGGCTAAAAATAAAGATCGGCGACATTTGTTGATCAAATTACAAAAAGACAAGCAGCAGATTCGGATGGTTCCCTTAGAATCCGTTCGAAAAATCAGCATTCTTGCTCCAAATGGTCACCGAGAAAACATCTCCCGTTAAAAAAATAGTAGAAATCATCCTGAATTATTTCGTGGATGATTTTTTTGTTGGTAATTTTCTCAGTAAGAGAGTGGTAAAATAGGTGAAAGAAAAACAGAAATGAGGAAATAAAATGAATATAGTTGTATTGGCTGGCGGATTAAGTGATGAACGGGAAGTTTCTCTTTCTTCTGGAAGTCAGATTGCGAATGCATTGATGGCAAACGGTCATCAAGTAGTTTTGCTGGATGTGTACGAGGGAGCAGCAGATTGTAAAACCTTTGCCGAAGCCTTTGCGCAACATCGTATGGAAAAATATACGCATACAATCGATGAAAAAGCGCCAGATGTAGCTGAAATGAAAAAAATACAAGCTGATTTGGTAGGACCTAATGTGATTTCTATTTGTAAAACCAGTGATCTTGTTTTCCTGGCACTGCATGGAGGAATTGGAGAAAATGGACAGCTTCAAGCGTTATTCGATATGTATTCGATTGCGTATACTGGCTCCGGTTACAAAAGCAGCCTACTGGCAATGGATAAAAAGATTTCAAAAGAATTGCTAACGTATCATGGCATCAAAACTGCTCCTTGGCAAATACTTACGAAAGACAGTCCGGTTACAATCGATGGACCGGTGGTTGTCAAACCCAATGATAATGGTTCAAGTATCGGTGTTGAAATCGTAGAGAATCAGACGGATCTGGCGGATTCTTTGGCGGCGGCTTTTCAGTATTCAGAAACGGTTTTAGTGGAAGAAAAAATTGAAGGCAGAGAATTTTCCGTAGGCATTTTAGGGGAACAAGTTTTACCGATTATCGAGTTGATTCCCAAAGAAGGATTTTATGACTATAAAAATAAATACCAACAAGGCATGACTGAAGAAATTACACCAGCCGTTTTATCACCGGAGTTGACAGAAAAAATGCAGGCTTGTGCATGGCAAGTACATCAGCTGCTGGGACTTTCTGTTTATTCACGGGTGGATTTCATGTTGAGTCGTGAAAATGAAGTGTATGTGATCGAAGCCAATTCATTGCCGGGCATGACTCCACACAGTTTGCTTCCCCAAGAGGCTCAAGCTGCTGGAATTTCTTATCAAGAGCTATGCGAGAAAATCCTGCAGCTGTCGTTGGAGGGGGTTGGAAGAAATTAGCCGATAAAAATATAGCAGCATTATTTAGAGGAGAAGAATTTTTCAAGATATTTTGCGCTATATTCACTAGATAAGATAAAAAAGAAGCCTAAAATGAAATTAAGCAGTGACAAGCTATCAGGACCAAAAAAGCCAATGAAAACAAGTATTGCTCCAAATCCCATTATGAATGAGTCATAGTGGGATTTTATTTTTATTCGCTTTTGAAATTTGGGGTCTTCTTTGATTAACTGATCTAACGAAATCTCATATAAATTGCTTAAGGAAATTAAACTTTCGATGTCTGGACTGGTTTTTCCTGTTTCCCAATTAGAAATCGTCTGCCTAGAGACAAAAAGCTTTTCGGCTACTTCTTCTTGGGTCAATTGTCGCTCAATCCGACAGTTTTTAATTCGTTGACTGATATTCATATTATTATCACCACCTTTGATAGCAAGGATAGCTGAGAGTACTCTTTTTGTCTGTCAAAAGTATTTTACATAGAAGAAAATCTGTTGAAGTATGCGGAGTAATCATCTGAATCCTTTTGTTGCTCCACCATATTTTATCATAGGTAAAGACTCTTGCTAACTGAAGATATAGGTTGATATTTGTCAGTTCTACGGATTGCTGAATTTTGTTGAAACTCCTTTGGCAAATGAAATTGATTACAAAGAAATACATACAAACTCAAAGACAAAAGAATATTTCACCAAAGCTTATTGCGGAGTATATAACAAGGTTTTTTTATTCTACTATGGGTAATAAACTTCCTGTATGGATTCACAAATTGGAAGCAATGCTTGTTTATCGGTCAACGGTGCTTGAAAAAGATAATTCTCCACATAGTAGGTTGGATTAAACGTTTCAGTTAATGGAAGGGAATAAGTATTTGGTTTTAAGCTGCATCGCAGATAGGTAGATTCTGGTAATAGTTGAAATTTTTGCTTGCGATAAAACGCATTCGCGGCAAGATCTTCCTGAGTCCATAATTCACAGTAATGAATATCCTGTTCCAGCATAAGTTGTCGAGCGGTATACCACAATTGTTGCGCAATTTTTCTTTGGCGGAATTCTGGAAGAACGCCCATATGCCAAATAACGCCACCCGCTTGGTTTTTATTTGTTTGTAAGGCAGAGTGCAATTCGATATCCAAAAAGCCTACAAGCTGCCCATCTTCTTCAGCCACCAGTTCAACAGCTTCCTTATACTGTTCTTTTTCCCATCGGATATCTGTGGCATAACTAGTATCAAAAAATGCTAGCAAACGACATTTTATCCATTCTTTTTCATCACTAGTCAGATAATTTCGAATAATCAAATCCTGCAACTCCTCTCTCTTATTTTAGCATATGGAACAAACGGTAAAAGGAATAGGAAACTGATTTTTAATCAATAATTAGTAAAAATCCGTGGATTTTAAGCTAGAAATCATAAGAAAAAATGATGGTTAAAAAGATTGAAACCGAATGCAAATGAACATATAATGAGACCATGTTCATTTGAATAATTATACGGAAAAATAAGTATCTAAGTTGTTTGAAGGTATTTTTTGGAAAGGAGGAATTTTATTGGAAAAATATTTTAAGCAATATAAATTATTGTCGGTCACATATTTTTGTTCTGCCATATTTGCTGCTTTTATGACAGTATGTATTGCTTTTGTCTATCAGTTTTTATCTGAAGCAGCAACGAAAGGGGACCTCAATCATTTTATAAAAATCTCTTTGCTGGCTATTGTTTATTTTATAGTAGAAGTTATTTCCGATTATTTGCCCCGACTAACATCCACTAAATTAGTCCAAACAATTATGGATGCTTTAAGAAATGATCTGACTACCCGTTATTTAGATGAAGACATTCTGAAGAGCATGAAAGAACCTTCTTCTTCAAGAATCGCTCATATGACAAATGATTTACAGATTTTGGAGACAAATTATCTTAGACAGATAGTGTTTTCAGTACAGGTAATTGGCGTGTTCATCATTGCATTTATTTCTTCTTTTATTGTAAACGGTCCTTTAGCAAGCGTCATGATTCTTTTAGCCTTTGTACCATTTTTCAGTCCACTACTAAGCAAACATGTTTTAAAAGGGAAACGTTCTTTTTGGCAAGACAATAAGAATACGTATTTAGCAAGGTATGAGGAATTCTCAAAAAATTTAGCTTATCTGAAAATAAGTAATGCTGCCTTTCGTTTTAAACATAAACTACAAATTACCAGTGGGAAAGTCAAAGATGCCGCTGTTGATTTTGAAGCATCTCAGGGAAAGACCTTCACCATCATCTATGGTCTTGGAAATATCGTCTATTCAGGAACTTGGATCGTCGGTGGTTTTTTTGTATTAAATAATCGAGCAACTTTACCAGAACTGATTGCGATGACTACGCTAATGGGAACAATCGCCGGACCGATTCAGGCTTTTTCCAATTGTTACACGGAAATTACTTCCAGTAAACCGATTGCAGATAGAATACTGAGTTTATTGAAAGAGGAGCAACAGCAGCAGGATAGGGACTATGAAGTTACAGGAATAGAAACGATTTTACTTGATAACATAACGTTTGATTACAATAAGGTGCCTATCATTAAGGATATAAGTTTTACCTTTGAAAAAGGAAAGACCTATGCAATAAAAGGACGCAGTGGAACAGGAAAAAGCACATTACTGGAAATAATCATGGGCATAAGAAAACCAAAAAGCGGCAGTGTTTTCGTCAATAATAGAAACATTGCTTCAATCAAGCAAGCAACAGTTTTTGGACAGATAGCGTATATTCCACAAAAAACAGCAATTTTTGAAGGAAGTATCCAAGAGAATGTTGCGCTCTTTCAAAATTTGGATGATGGACAATTTAAAGAAGCAATGAAAAAAACAAATCTTCAAAAGTATAGCGAAGACAAAGAGACCTATAAACTCGATATGGAAAATAAATTGAGTGGTGGGGAGGAACGCAGGCTAGATATTGCTAGAGGGATTTATACCGATGCAGATGTGTTTATTTTTGACGAACCCACATCTGGATTGGATTTGGAGAATGAAAATTTGATCTCCAAAATTATTAGTGGAATAAAGAATAAAATCGTCATTGTTGTCACACATTCAGAAAATGAACAATTTATTCAGTCATTTGATTATGTAGTAGAGTTACGGGATGCTCACTTGCAAATGATAACGGCTGATGAAGCAACCCACAAAAAAATACCCGTCAGTGGGTAGCTGACGGGAAAGGGAGTAAAAAATGAAAAAGTGTTTTGTTAGGGTTGTTTATTGGGATGAGTATAGATTAACCAAAAGATGTGAACAAATCGTGACGAAAATGTTTCAAAAAATAAAAATTTGTTTTTAATCAAAAAAAATACCCGCCAGTGGGTAGCTGGCGGGAAGGAGTTAAAAATGAAAAAGTGTTAGTTAGGGTTGTTTGTTGGTATGCTTATATAGTAAGGAATAAATGTGAATAAATTGTGACGAAAGTCTTGGAAAGTTGTTAAGATTAGTTTAGAAATCTAAAGATCCAGGTTGGCGGCAGAGAAGGTGTCGCCGTGTTCAAAATCACCGTACTGATAACCCCGTTCAAACCAAGCAACTCGTTGAGCAGATGTTCCGTGGGTAAAACTATCCGGCACAACATAGCCCTGTGCTTGTTTTTGCAAGGTATCATCTCCAATTTGGTTGGCAGCATACATCGCTTCTTCGATATCCCCTACTTCTAAAATCGGTTGCCCGTTATAGGTTTCTCCAGTAAGATATTTAGCAAAAGAACCGGCAAAATAATCGGCTTGCAATTCTTGACGGACACTGTATTTGTTGAATTCCGTTTCAGAAAGTTGCTGGCGCAATTTTTCGATTTGCTGTGTGATTCCTAACTCATACTGGACATGGTGTCCGACTTCATGGGCAATGACATAAGCCATGGCGAAATCACCGGAGGCTCCGAATTGATTGGCTAATTCATCTGCAAAACTTAAATCCAAATAAACTTTTTGATCGCCGGGACAATAAAAGGGACCGATGGCTGAGCTGGCTTGTCCACAAGCTGAGCGAACACTGCCAGAATATAAGACAAGGGTTGGGTTCGTATAGGAACGCCCACTTTCTGAAAAAGCAGCGGTCCAGTAATCTTCCAAGTGAGCAAAAACAACGGAAGCAAATTCAGAGGTTTCCGAATCAGCGGTAGGATTGGCTTGCTGAACAATCGTCGTGTCGTAATTTCCACCGGCACCTTCACCTTCGAGAATAGAACCGAGGTCAACGTTGCCGCCGGAAAAAAGCAGCGAGAAGATGACTAGAAGCAACATTCCAATACCTCCACCGCCAAGAAGCTTTCCTGAAACTGGCGAGGAACTGCGGCGGTCTTCAACGTTTGAGCTGCGGCGATCGCCTTTCCAACGCATGTCATCACATCCTTTTAATGATTGATTGCAGAGCTTAGATTACGAAGTGTTTTATACAAAATAATAAATTGTTCGTCTTCTCCTGAATAATCCCATAAGAAAATGTTGATGTCTGGATAACTGTCTTTTAATAGCAAGGAAGAGCTGATAACAAGATCATAGGCGGATTTTTGCTGCCGATCATAGCGTTCGACGTCAACAAAATGCAGGTCCTCCAAAAATTGATACAATCCTTTGACCAGCAAGTAGTTGTGTTCTAGCGCAATACCTACTTTGACTTTTTTCGTGTGTTTTGCCCGATCATAGAAAGGAAGCAAGACATCTTTGAAAGCTTTGGTCATCAGTTCTTGTGTTTGTTCGGTGATATAGCCGGTTTCTGCGTTTTCATTTGTCGCTTTGTAGTCCGTAAAAAAGGCAGAGATTTTTTGTTCGATCTCCCGAATCGTGCCATCTTTTTTCCGTGGGGCAACCACTAGACGTTGGATGATTGGGAAGGGTTGTTTAAAAATGTAAAAAGCAAACGTAATGTTTATCAAGTTGCCCAAAATAATCGGCTGATCTAAAATCTGTGGCCGTTCGTTGAAAAAATTCTCTTTTGCAAAAGCAATGAAAGCAGTGACTAACGGATAAATTGGATTTTCTCTTGTGGAAAAATCCTGGATTGTCTGCTGCAAAGTCGGATCATCTTCGCGGGTATAAAACGGCATAAAGTGAGCGAGAAAATAGATATAGCTGGTCTCTGCTTTGACTTGACGCGGTGCCAAGGAATCCCCAAAATGCTCTTTGAATTTTTTGAAATCATAATAAGGATTGTTCAACATCAAAAAATTATAGGCTTTGTCATACTTAACAAAATGTTTTTTTTCGATTCGAGAAAGGACGATTGCGGCAAAATAGCGCAGTTCCAATTGTCCCATGTACGTACGTGACAAAGGAAAATAATTGCCGAAATCTTTGACCAAGGCATCGGCTTTTTTTCAGAAATGGCAAAGGGCCAGTCTAATCCCCGTGCCCCCAGCCAGACGATATTAAACAAAGCTAGCCGAACCAGCCGTTCATCACCTACCATACTTGCTTCGGTGTAGGTGAAGCGGATGTTGAATTTTTTTAAATGACGTTTCAATTTGTCAATTTTACGAGAAACCGTTGACCGACTGGAGTGGTAACGGACACAAAAATCATCGATAGATGGATTTTCTTCGTTTAAAAAATAGAGAACAAATTGAAACGGAATCGAGCTTTTTAATAAATGATAGCGGTACTTATCGATGGTGAAGGATAGATTCAAACAATTCACTTTTCCGGCACCCACAAAAATCGACTGATAGTGAGGATCCAGCTCACTCAATTCTGCATCGATTTCTGTCAAGTCGATCACTGTTTGTTGGTAATTCAAGTTCATCTCCGTGGCAATTTGCGATACGGGATAGCTTGTCTGCCCCACCGACATCAGTTTTTTATATAATTGATATTTTAATAATGTGGTTGAATCCATTATTAATTCTTCGTACAACATAAAACACCCTCCTATAAACCTTACTCCCTACAAATATTGTACCGTTTTTTTTATTTGCTGTCAGTTGAAAACCTCGCGAAATGATCAAATACTGCAATTAATTTTCTTTTTCTGACCGTTTTGTCAAACTCAAAAGAATTCCAAGGAGAAAGCCCAGTCCTGCTGGTAAGATCCAGCCCATTCCGATAGCGAAAAAAGGCAGGTAGTTTTCAGCGGCAGAAAGTAAAAATTGTACGAAGGAAGTTTCTTTGATTAATGCAGGAGAAGCATTCAGCCCATCCAAAATCGAAGCAATCAGCGTGAAAGCTGTTGTCATTTGATAAACGATTTGATGGTGCCCAAACAACGGACTCAACAAGGCGAGTAAAATCAAGGTCATCGCCAGCGGATAAATAAACATCAAGACCGGTGTGGAAAATTCAATGATCTTTGTTAAGCCAACATTGGCAAAAATGCCCGGTAAAATACTGGCAACTGCGATAAAAAGTTGATAGCTTCTACGGGGAAACAATTCGACAAAGGTTTCAGCAAAGGCGGTAATCAATCCAATTGCTGTTTTTAGACAAGCAGTGATTACAATCAAAGCCAAGAGAAAACTTCCCGTTCGTCCCAGATAGTGATTGGCGATTTGTGCCAATGCCACACCGCCATTTTCACTAATAGGAAATTTTCCTAAACTCATGGTTCCCATGTACGCTAGCAAGGTATAGATGATTCCCATCAATAAAATACTGATGGAACCGGATTTTACCGTATCAATAGCAATCGTTGCCGGTTTTGTAACCCCCATCCCTTTAATAGTGGTAACAATAATAATCCCGAATGCCAAGGAAGCTAAGGCATCAAGGGTGTTGTAGCCTTGCGTAAAGCCGGTGAAAAAAGGATGAGTGTCGTAAGAAACTGCGACGTCAGCAGAAGAGACCGTACCCATCGGGTTTAAAAAGGCGAACAACAATAGAATGCCCAGCAATAGTAAGAATAGGGGATTTAAAAATTTTCCTACGTAATCCAGCAATTTTGTTGGTTTGCGGGAAACCCACCAAGCCAGTGCAAAAAAGAGTAGACTGAATACCGCTAAAAAAAGAGTATGAGATTCCTGTGGGACAAACGGAGCGACTCCGATTTCAAACGAGGTGGTAGCCAATCGAGGCAAAGCAAAAAAAGGACCGATTACAAGATAAAGCAAGATGGTAAAGACCATTGCATACTTTTTATTAATCCGGGTGGCTAAGTCATACAAGCCACTGCTTTGTGACATACCGATCGCCACGACACCAAGAAAAGGCAGTCCAATCCCAGTGATCAAAAAGCCCAAATTGGCAAAGAAAATATTCCCGCCGGCTTCTTGTCCCATGTGAACGGGAAAAATCAGATTTCCTGCACCAAAAAACAAACCAAACAGCATGGAACCGATGAATAAATAATCTTTAAACGTTAATTTTTTCTCCATTTTCTACCCCCTAAAAGAAATGTATTTCTCCAAAAATAGCAAAATTCTTCAATTTTCGCAAGAATTTTCTAAATTTTCTATACAAATAAGCGTTAATTGAACCCAAACTAAAAAGAACGCCTGAAATCATTTTAACAGATTTCAGACGCAAAGAGCTATTTCTTTTCGAATTTGAGGTAGTAGATACCTAGTAAAATAAGGAACCAGACTGGCGTGACCAGTGCGGCTAAACGGGTCTCCGGTGAAAGCAGCAAGACAACGAAAACAAAAAGCAAGAAGGCAAATATCAAAATATTGCTTAATGGATAAAACGGCATTTTGAAGGAATGATTCTTTTTGCCAATCATGCTGCGGCGATACTTCATGTGAGTAAAGACCAACACGCCCCAAACGAACAAGAAACATGTCGTGGCAATACTTGTTACGACCGTAAATACTTGATCCGGCATAAAAAAGTTTAATACTACGGCAACAAAAATTACCAATGCCGAGAAGAATAAAGCTTTTCCGGGAACTTTGTGGGTGGTCAACTTGGTGAAATTCTTAGGGGCACTGCCTTCTTGTGCTAAAGACAACAGCATCCGACCGGTACTGTAAATTGCGCTGTTACAGGCAGAAGCGGCGGCGCTCAAAACGACGACGTTGATCACCGTTGCAGCGACAGTGATTCCAATCTCAGAAAAAACTTCCACAAAAGGACTTTCGTTGGTTGCCAAACTATTCCATGGATAGATGGCCATAATTGCAAACAACGAACCAAGGTAAAAGAGAATAATCCGAATCGGAATATTATTGATGGCTTCCGGCAAAACTTTTTTAGGATTTTCCGTTTCTCCGGCAACTAACCCCACGAGTTCGATGCCCACGAAGGCAAAGGTCACCATTTGAAACGAAAGGATGAAGCCTTTTCCGCCTTTTGGAAACCAACCGCCGTGGCTCCAAAGATTTGAGACTTGAACCGGACCGGCAGAAGTTTGAAAGCGAGTCACGATCATGTAACCGCCGATGGCAATCAAGGCGATGATTGCCACGACTTTGATCAGGGCAAACCAAAATTCCAATTCACCGAATAACGAAACGGCAATCAGATTTAAGGAAAGGAGCAGAGCAAGGGCGATGATTTCCGGTAGCCATTGTGGAATTGTAGGGAACCAATACTGCACATAAAGGCCCATTGCAGTCAAATCCGCCATTGCAATCGAAATCCAGCAAAACCAATAGGTCCAGCCGGTGATAAAGGCCCATTTTTTTCCTAAATATTCAGCAACAAAATCTAAAAACGAGTGATTCTCTACATTTGAAAGCAGCAACTCTCCTAAAGCCCGCATAATCAAAAAACAAATTCCGCCGGTAATCATATAGGCAAATAAGATGGAGGGACCTGCCAATTGAATCGATTTACCTGATCCTAAAAACAACCCGGTACCGATCGCTCCGCCAATCGAAATCAATTGGACGTGACGATTTTTCAGCCCGCGTTCTAATTCTTGTTTCTTTTCCATAGTTTTTTCATCCTAACATTTTGTCATACCTGCCATTTTAGCGAAATTTTCTGAAAATTTCAATCAGAATCGTGAATTCGTTAAAATCTACAAAAAAATCGGCTGATAGATAATCAGCCGATAAAATGGTTATCTTTCTTTTAATACCCGATGTAAAAATTCTTTGGTTCGTTCTTCTTTCGGATGAACAAAAATGTCTTCTGGCGTTCCTTCTTCGGCAATGACCCCTTTATCCATAAAGATCACTCGATCAGAAACTTCTTTGGCAAAGCTCATTTCATGGGTCACAATCAGCATGGTCAATCCGGTGTGTGCCAAATCATCCATGGTTTTAAGAACTTCTCCCACCATTTCCGGATCAAGAGCAGAAGTCGGTTCATCAAAAAGCATAACATCCGGTTCCATTGACAGCGCGCGGGCGATTGCCACCCGTTGTTTTTGTCCACCGGAAAGCTGTGACGGACGAGCATCGACAAACCGTTCCATCCCGACTTTTTCCAAGTTTTCTAACGCTACTTGTCGCGCCGCAGATTTGTTTCTTTTCAATACAGTAGTTTGTCCGGACATACAGTTTTCCAGAACGTTCATATTATTGAATAAATTAAAGGATTGGAAAACCATCCCCAAATTTGTGCGGTATTTTGACAAGCTGTAATCTTTGCCTAAGACATTTTCTCCTTTATAAAGAATGTCGCCGCCAGTAGGTTTTTCCAGTAAATTGATGCAACGTAAAAGGGTAGATTTCCCGGAACCAGAAGAACCGATGATCGTTACCACTTCTCCTTTGTTGACTTTCAGATTGATATCTTTTAACACTTCATTTTCACCAAAGCTTTTTTGCAGGTGATTGATTTCGATAATTGTATTCGACATGTGCTGCCTCCTCATTCTTAGGCAGAAAAGTTCAACCGATTTCTGCCGGTAATCTTGTCTCGCTTTATTTTTCTTGGGGAAGAACTTCTTCTTCATCTAATTGAACATAAGAAGCTGGACCATCGATCCGTTTTTCCACCAGACGCAAAATCCGAGTGATCGTAAAGGTCATCACAAGATAAATGATACCGATGATCGTAAAGACTTGGAAGAATTGGAAGTTCGCACCTGAGGCGGAATTTCCTTGGAAGAACAGGTCAGCAACACCAATAACACTTAAAACGGAAGTATCTTTAATATTGATTACAAATTCATTTCCGGTTGCCGGTAAAATGTTTCGTAAAACTTGCGGCAAAACAACTTTGCTCATGGTTTGATTATGGGTCATTCCGATGGCTTGCGCCGCTTCAAACTGTCCTTCATCGACTGCGAAAATTCCTCCCCGAACGATTTCGGACATATAAGCACCAGTATTGACGGAAACGATCAGCAAAGCAGCAACGGTTTTGTTTAAATTCAAGCCAAAGGCCAATGCCAAACCGTAGAAGATAACCATTGCTTGTACCATCATGGGGGTTCCTCGGAAAATTTCAATGTAAAGAGACAATAGCCAGTTAACGATTTTTTGGAAAATAAAAGTCAGTTTATTTTCCGATTTCGGTACGGTCCGGAAAACGCCAATCAGCAAACCAATCGTTGTTCCAGCAATCGTACCAAACAGCGCTACGCCCAAGGTTAATAGGGAGCCTCGTAAGAACAACATGCCGTATTGGCTGAGGATTTTTTTGAAATCCCCTAAAAGTCCCGCATCTTCTTCGCCTTTATCTGTAGCGGCAGGTTGATCTTTGATGGCTTGATCCATTGTTTCAATTCGAGTGGCTGAAGAAATTCCAGCTAAAATCCCGTTGACCTTTGCTACATCCGGATCGCCTTTACGCATTCCGACAGCGATTTGAACGTCTTCTGGATTGGTTTCAAATCCTTGTCCATCTTCAAACTCGATCATTTTCATTTTTTTATCAACACTCTCAGCGGTGATACCTTCTGGACGTTCGCTGACATAGCCATCGATCACACCGGAGGATAAGGCAGTTCGCATGGCAGAGAAATTATCCATCGCCTGTTCTTTTTTAACATCAGGAATTTGATCGATCACATTGTAATGGAAAGTATTTAATTGGGCGGTCAGTGCTGCACCGGCAAAATCCTCGATACTTTTTGCGTCTGCATATTTGCTGTCAGCTTGCGTAACAATAACCAATTGAGACTCGTAGTAGGGGTCCGTAAAATCAATTTCTTTTTTTCGTTCCGCTGTTGGAGACATTCCGGCGATGATTGCATCGATTTTTCCTGATTGTAGGGCAGGTGCTAAGCCATCCCATTTGATTTGTTGAATGACTAATTCTTTTCCTAATCCTTCAGCAACTTTTTTGGCAATTTGGACATCATAACCGCCTGCATAGGCTTGTTGCCCACTGATTTTCACTGCACCATTGGCATCCGTTTGCTGGGACCAGTTGAAGGGAGCATACCCTGCTTCCAAACCTACTCGAAATTCATTTTCAGGTGTTTTTTCATCTGCCAAAGCGGTTAAGGTTCCCCCTAATCCAATGATTGACAAAATGAACGCAAATAATACTGTTACCGAAACCTTTTTTTTCATAACTTTCTCCTTTTTTCCATTTTTTTGAACGAGATAAAGGGTATCAATTGCTGGCATCGTCGAAAAAAAAGACAGCCGTACCCTATGAAAAGGAACGGCTGTGGACTGACTGGTGATTAGTCGACAAGCCTCTCACAAAAACATAGCGCATCTTAGCAAGTTGCTAAGACAGTCCGCAAGCTATTGACTTGCGTCCCAACAAATAAACCAAGCAAAGATTTATTCATTTCGGCGATGTTCCCTAGTCCTGTTTCTGCGCATTTGCTTTGCTCCACAGGGGTAATGAACCTCGCGACCTCTACCTCAGTGAATGAGGCATCTCGTATTCAGTTGTTTCGTACACCTAAAAGACTACCCGAATAAAAAGGGCTTGTCAATCGATTTGCGTATAAAAACGCAAGAAATATTATAGTGATGGATGCTAATCCTTTGTCAGAATAGTTTCACATTGGTAGTATTGATAATTATGCATAAAAATTGTATATAAAAAACAAGCGAAACAAATCTTCCGCTTGTTCAAAAGTCTAAGCTGCTTTAGCTTTAGGTTCACGACCTAAAATTGCTTGAACAACAGTCAAACCGATCAATAATCCTAGAATCAAATAAATCAGGCTTGAATATTGTGTGATGCCCCAACCCCATGTACGATAAACGGCTAATGAGATCGCCAACACGATAGCTGCGATTACGTTGAACAAACCAAATGCCCAAAGATTGCCATTTTCTTTGCGAGCTAGATAAAAAATTGAAAAGAAGACGCTCAATGCTAACCAAGCGATACAAACAAGAATGATTGCCCAGTAAATAATAAATGGTACCATATAGATTCACCTCACTTTTATTCCATGGTCATTTTACCACGTTTTCCAAAGGGTGTCATGAGGGGATCGGTGAAACCTGCAAGAAGTTAAAAAATTGATTGACGATTTCGATGCTTTAGGATAGTTTTTAAGAGATAAATTGAAAAAAGGGAGTGTTTGGTATGTGGTTTGCTTCGGCGATCATTACGATTTTAGCGTGGGGGGCAGCAGATCTTTTCTACAAAAAAGGCAATCAGGAAGCAGATCGCCACAGTGCGATGAAAACCACGATCATGGTGGGGCTGGTTATGGGTCTGCACGTGCTGTTTTATTATGTGGTCTATCAAGGAATCAGCTATGATTGGAAAAATCTGTTGCTGTATTTGCCGGTTTCTGGCATGTATATTTTATCAATGGCAATCGGTTATTTCGGGTTGCGTTACATTGAAGTATCCATTTCTTCTCCTATCAGTAATTCTTCTGGTGCAGTGACTGCCGGATTGGGCTTTTTGATTATGGGCAATCGCATCAATGGTATTCAGTTGGCAGCAATTCTGTTGATATTGGTGGGGATTTTGTTACTGTCGATTTTTGAGAAGCAGCAAGATGATGCCGAATTGGTGGCAGAAGGGGTCCGTGTCGAGAAAAAATATCGGATCGGTGCGATTGCGATTTTGTTTCCCATTTTATACATGGTGATTGATGGACTGGGCACATTTTTAGACAGCTATTATTTGGAATACAAAAAAATCATGCCGGAAGATCAGGGTTTGATGAGTTACGAATTGACTTTCTTTATTGTGGCGCTCCTTTTATGGGCGTATTTGGAAATCGTAAAAAAAGAAAGTGTTCTTGTTTTTCGGGAGCGGGATAAGGGGATTGCGGCTTTGCTTGAAACGTTGGGCCAATTTTTTTATGTGGGAGCGATTTCCACCAAAGAGGCGGTTACTGTAGCACCTGTGATCTCAGCCTATGCCGTAGTTTCTATCCTTTTAGGTCGAATCTTTTTAAAAGAAAAATTAACTGTTAAGCATTATCTTGTGATTGCCGCAATTATGATTGGTATCATGATTTTAGGATTTTATGACGCCTGATAAAAAGAAATAGTTCTTCTGAAATAAGCCGTATCCAATGGGGGACGGCTTATTTAGGCAGATTCATTTACAGGAAAAAACGGCGATGGTAGGGTAGAAGAGAGACGTTGCGAAGCCAAAAAATGGGAGGAAGACGAATGAAAACAATCCTGCTAGTGGGTATTTTAGGCATAGTATTTCTAAGCGGCTGTAGCAATCAACCGACCCAAGAGTCAAGTTCTACGGAAATGACCAGTGACTCCTTGTCAACCGTACCTTCCACCACTGAGAGTGAAGAAATCACCGTTTTAGCAGAAAATTTGACGATTCCCTGGGCAATTGAAAAAAACGGCGAAACATTTTATGTCTCCGAACGTGGCGGCACTATTGCAAAAATCACCGATGGAAAAGTAGAACGGCAAAAAGTGGATTTAGCCGAACCCTTGTCTGATGCAGCCGAAGCTGGCTTTATGGGATTTGTTTTGAGTGAAGATTTCGACGAATCACAAACGGCTTACGGATATTATACCTATGAAAATAGTGCAACCTTTAGTCGTGTGATTCAATTGAAACTGGAAGAGAATCAGTGGAAAGAAACAAATGTTCTTTTGGATCAAATTCCAGCAGGGAGTTTTCATCATGGTGGACGTTTAAAAATCGGTCCGGATAAAAAATTATACGCCACAGTCGGTGATGCGTTGGATGAAGAGCGTGCACAAGAGGAAACTTCATTGACGGGTAAAATTTTGCGGATGAATTTGGACGGATCGATTCCTGAAGACAATCCGTTTGCTGATTCCTATGTTTACAGCTATGGTCATCGTAACCCGCAAGGTCTGGCGTGGGGGGAAGATGGGCAAATGTACGCCAGTGAGCATGGTGATTCTGCCAATGACGAAATCAATGAGATTGAGGCTGGAAAAAATTATGGTTGGCCGGTGATCCAAGGAAATCAGACACAAACCGAAATGAGAAAGCCGTTGTTTACTTCCGGCAGTGACCAAACATGGGCACCTTCAGGAATGGCTTATCACGAAGACAATCTTTATGTAGCGGCGTTGCGGGGAACGGCCGTGCTGGAAGTGAATTCACCGGGCAAGAAGGTGACGGAACGTTTGACCGAGTACGGGCGCATTCGCGACATCTATATTATGGAGGACCAATTGTATTTTGTTACAAATAATTCTGACGGTAGAGGAACCCCGAATGAAAATGATGATCGCCTTGTGCAGGTTCCTTTGACGAGACTAGCTACTGAGTAACAAAGAACCAACTAAATGGAGAACCAAAAAGTCGGCAGAATTTTTGTCGATTTTTCTTTTTTTATCTGTATCTTTTTTTAAGAAACGGTATACTAAAAGAAGAGGTGATTCAAGATGGAGAGTCAGTTAGAACAGGCGGCAGAAAAGATCCGTCAAGCGAAAAAAATCACGTTTTTAACAGGTGCCGGTGTCTCCACGGCATCAGGGATTCCCGATTACCGTTCGCTGCAAGGGGTTTACCACGGAATGGAACGTCCGGAATATCTGTTGAGCCATGAATGCATGCTGCGGGAACCAGAAAAATTTTATCACTTTGTTTTACATCTCTATCATCCGGAGGCACAGCCAAATGTCATCCATCAAAAAATCACGGAACTAGAACAAACAAAAGAGGTATGGACAGTTTCGCAAAATATTGACGGGTTGCATCGCAAATCCGGCAGCCAAAAATTAGTCGATTTTCATGGAAGCCTGTATCACTGTTTTTGCCGAAAATGCGGTCAAACGGTGCCTTGGCAGGAGTATTTAAAATCAGATCGTCATGCAACTTGTGGCGGACAGCTTCGCCCGGATATTGTTTTGTATGGAGAAGGTTTTTCAGATGAGACCTTGCAGCAAGCAATTGACGCTGTTGCTAACGGGGAGTTGCTGGTGGTTGTAGGGACGACTTTTCAAGTACATCCTTTTTGTGACTTGATTCATTATCGTCAAAAAAATGCCGAGATTTTGGCAATCAATCAAACAAATTTAAGAATGGATACCCCCTTTACCATGGTGAAAAGTACCGGTGAAGCGGTATTCCAGCTTATTTAATGGAGGAAACGAAATGAAAACAGAAAAAGAAAAAATGATTGCCGGCGAATTGTATTTTGCCGAAGATCCGGTATTGGTTGCTGAACGAAAACATTCTCGGGAGCAAATGCATCTGATTAATCATGAATTAGATGGTGATATCCGCAGTCAATTATTGAAGGAAACGTTTGGCCATGTTGCAGGGAAAATCTACATGGAACCAACTGTTGCCTTTGATTATGGCTACAATATCTCAGTAGGAAAAAATTTCTACGCAAATTTTAATTGCACTTTGTTGGATATTTGCCCAATTACGATTGGGGATGCCTGCATGATTGGTCCTAATGTACAATTACTGACGGCTACCCATCCACTAGAACCGGTGAAACGCAACAGCGGACTGGAAAGCGGCAAGCCCATCACGTTGGGAAATAATGTGTGGCTTGGCGGCGGCGTGGTGATTATTCCCGGGGTGACGTTAGGTGACAATGTTGTTGTCGCAGCCGGCAGTGTCGTGACAAAATCATTTGGAGACAACGTGGTGCTGGGAGGGAATCCCGCTAAAGTTATCAAACGAATTGAAACAGAAAAAACGGAAGAACCTTTGACTATTCAACGAAAAAAAATTGATACCTTGGACCGCAAAATCGCCCAATTATTAGAAGAACGAATGGATGCGGTGGCAGAAATCGGCGCAATCAAAAAACAAACAAATACCAACGTGTTAGACAGCAAGCGAGAAGAAAAAGTGCTGGACAATGTGCGTCAAGCAGTCAACAATCCAGCTTATCGGGAAACTATCCAACATTCTTTTGAAGATATCATGAAACATTCCCGTGCGTATCAGGCACAAATCAAAGGAGCTGAATGATTTGGAGGGAACTTTGCGGCGAGAAGAAATTTTGAAACAATTACAGGTAGCTGAAAAACCAATCAGCGCAAGTAAATTTGCTCAACAGTTCGGTGTCAGTCGTCAAATTATCGTAGGAGATGTCGCGCTGATGCGGGCAGCAGGGGCGGCGATTATTGCTACTGCCAGAGGATACAAATTTCAAAAAGAGGGAATCGGAAAAACGACTAAAATTGCCGTGCAGCACGATGCTTCCCAGATTCGTGAAGAATTTGAAACGGTTTTGGCATTTGGTGGTGAAATCATCGATGTTATCGTGGAACATGAGCTTTACGGCGAATTAGTCGGGGGTCTTTACATTAAAAATGAAAAAGACATCGCTGATTTTCTCAAGAATTATCAAAAAACCAATGCCAGCCTGCTGTCTGAACTGACAAATGGTATCCATCTGCATACCATTCGCTATCAAAAAGAGGAAGATTTGGTCAAAATCAAACAGGCGTTGGCAGACAAAGGAATTTTATATCAGGAAAATTAAGTGAAAGCCAATATACGTAAAAAAGCTGCCGAATATTCGGCAGCTTTTTTGTTCTGTAGCTTATTCGATGACCAATACACCTTTTTCAATAGCGAAAGGATTTTTTTCGTTGATATGATCGTAAAACATTACACCGTTTAAATGATCGATTTCGTGTTGAACAACAATTGCTTCGTAATTTTTCAACCGGATTTTTTGTTTTTCCCCTTTTTCGTTGGAATAGCTCACGGTTACACGGGCATGACGAACAACGTAGCCGGGCACCTCGCGATCCACGGACAGACAGCCTTCGCCATCTCCCAAACAAGCACTTTGGACCGAATGGCTCAAAATTTTAGGGTTGTACATGACGGCACTTAAAACAGGCTCGGAACTTTCTGGATCTTCTGATGGCACGTGCACCGCAATGATCCGTTTTGAAATATCCAGTTGTGGTGCGGCTAAACCGACCCCGCCCCGTAACGCCAATTCTTCTGCTTTTACTGGGTCTTGACTATTTTTCAAAAACTCCAGCATATCATGTCCTAATTGAATTTCTTCATCAGTAGGAGGTAAAGGGACTTCTTTTGCAACTTCTCGTAAAGTTGGATTACCTTCCCGAATAATATCATCCATTGTTATCATGTATCTTCCACCTCTAGGATTGTTTTCTTGATTATTGAATAGTTTAACACAAAATTTTTATGCAAGGCAAAACGTTATGAAAATCTTTACGGATTTTAAACGCTAGTGAAATGATATTTCATACATTTATATAAATAAGAGAAAAATCATTGCTTTTTTTGATGGGGTGAAGTATACTCTTTTTGTAAACGGTTGCCATAGAGAAAGGATCGAGAGATATGTTTGGTTTTTCTGTTTTTATGAATGAAGAATTAACACAAGAAATGTTTGATTATATTGAAGAAATGGCACAAGCAGGCTTTAAAGGAATCTTTACGTCCATGCACATTCCCGAAGATGATGCTGCCCATTATCGGCAACGTTTATCTGTTTTAGGAAGACAGGCAAAAAAACGACAACTGGACTTGATGGTAGATATTTCTGGAGAGGCTTTACAACGGGCAGGATTTTCTTTTGAGGGCATAGAAGAATTATTGGCGTTAGGTGTAACTGGGTTGCGTATGGATTATGCCATCAGCAATCATCAAATCGCAAAACTTTCTCATCAATTAAAGATATCGTTGAATGCCAGTACCGTTTCTCAGCAAGATATCGAAGAACTACAAGCAGAACAAGCAGATTTTACAAATTTAGAAGCATGGCATAACTATTATCCACGACCAGAAACAGGGTTGGAAAGACATTGGTTTGAGAAAAAAAATCAGTGGCTCAAGCAGGCTGGATTCACGGTGCAAGCCTTTGTACCCGGGGATGCGCACCTTCGCGGCCCGTTATTTGCCGGCTTACCAACTTTGGAAGAACACCGCTATCAACATCCTTTGGCCAGCGCCTTGGCGATGAAGTCAGTTGGTTCCGTTGATTTGATTTACATCGGGGATGGTGGGTTAACTCAAAAAACAAAGGAACAATTCAAACGGTTTCAAGAAGAGGAAACGATTTTATTGCATGTGGAAGATACAGGGACGAATTATTTTAACTATATTTTAGGTGCTCATGAGAATCGGCGAGATGAAGCGCGAGATGTAATTCGCAGTGCAGATGCACGTTTTCGGGAAGTGCCATTGATAACCCAACAAAACACAGTGACAAGAACCTGTGGCAGTGTGACTATTGATAATGATAAATATTTACGATATATGGGAGAAATTCAAATTTGCAAGAATGAATTGCCGCAAGATGAAAAAGTAAATGTTGTCGGTAGAATAATTCACGAAGATTTACCACTGATCCAGCAAATCAAAGCTGGTACAAATTTTTATTTAGAAAGAGTAGATGACGATGGAAAAAATTAATTTAGATAATTTAACAACAGAACGAAGAAATCAAGAGACATTTGGTTTGGATGAAATGACGGTAGCGCAAGCTTGTCAAAAAATGAATGCAGAAGATCAGAAAGTTCCGTTAGCTGTTGAAAATGAATTAGCAAGTATTCAAGCAGTAGTTGAAGAAACCATCAAAGCCTTCAACAATGGGGGGCGACTGATTTATATGGGTGCCGGAACGAGTGGGCGGCTGGGAGTTTTAGATGCAGCCGAATGTGTGCCGACCTTTGGGGTTGATCCAAGTATGGTGGTCGGATTGATTGCCGGTGGAGAAAAAGCAATGACCTTAGCAGTCGAAGGGGCAGAAGATTCCAAAGAATTAGGTGGTGAAGATTTAAAAAATCTGGCACTTACGAAAAATGATTTGGTAATCGGGATTGCCGCTAGCGGCCGCACACCGTATGTGATCGGTGGGTTGGATTATGCAACGACTATCGGTGCAACAACAGCTACGATTTCCTGTAACAAAAATGCAGAAATTTCTAAACATGCCCAATTCCCTATTGAAGTAGATTGTGGACCGGAATTTCTAACTGGATCAACACGATTGAAATCAGGTACAGCCCAAAAACTGATCTTGAATATGATTTCGACAATCTCTATGATCGGTATCGGAAAAGTTTATAATAATCTGATGGTTGATGTGAAGCCGACAAATGAAAAATTGGTTGAACGCTCCAAACGAATCATTATGCAGGCGACAGAAGTTGATTATGACACGGCAGCAAAATATTTTGAAGCGGCAGAACAAGACGTTAAATTGGCAATTGTTATGATTTTAACCAACAGCAGTAAAACCGAAGCAGCAGCCAAACTGAAGGATGCCAACGGTTTTGTGAAAAAAACAATGGAAGGAGAATAAAAAATGGCAAAAGAAGAATTATCATTAGAGGAATTGGCAAAAGAAATTTATAAAGGTGTCGGCGGCATGGGGAACGTTGAAAATGTGACTCATTGTATGACTCGGGTCAGAATGTCAGTGCGGGATCAATCTTTAGTCAATGATGAATCATTGAAAAAAATTCCTGGGGTTCTTGGTGTAGTGGATGATGAACAACTCCAAGTAATCATCGGACCAGGAAAAGTCAACAAAGTAGCAAAAGAGATGGCAGATCAGGCGGGTGTTCAATTAGGAGAAACAATCCCTGTTCATACCAGCGGAAAAGATGCAGTAAATGCCAAAGCAGCCGAAGTAAAAGCAGCTCAAAAAGCACGACAAAAGAAATCACCTATAAAAGCAATTTTAAAAGATATTTCTAATATATTCGTACCAATGATTCCAGCATTTGTTGGTGCTGGGTTAGTTGCTGGGATTGCTTCCATCTTGGCAAATAATGTCACTGCAGGAAATTTAGATGCAGCAACATGGCAACAATATATTGATGTGTTGAATATTTTGAAAAATGGGTTGTTTACTTATTTAGTTATCTATACTGGGATCAGCGCGGCACAGGTTTTTGGTGCGACACCTACCCTTGGTGGGGTAATTGGTGCCGTAGTTACATTGACCGGAATGAATCCAGAAGCACCCCTTACAAATTTGTTTACTGGACAACCATTGATTGCACAACAAGGTGGGATTTTAGGTGTAATCTTTGCAGTTTGGTTACTGGCACAATTGGAAAAACGTCTGCATCATATTGTACCAGAATCAATTGATATTATTGTGACACCAACTCTTTGTTTATTGATTATCGGATTAGCAGAAATTTTCTTGATTATGCCACTTGCTGGATTTATATCAAATAGTCTAGTTGGGGCAATTAATTGGGTCGTAGAAGTGGGTGGAGCGTTCTCTGGTTTTGTTTTGGGTGCAACCTTCTTACCGTTGGTTATGTTTGGTTTGCATCAAATTTTGACACCAATTCATGTACAAATGATCGAAGCAACCGGTAGCACACAATTATTGCCAATTTTGGCAATGGCTGGTGCAGGACAAGTTGGTGCAGCCTTGGCATTGTGGATTCGCCTACGTAAAGATAAAGAATTGAGTGAAATGATTAAAGGTGCATTGCCTGTCGGAATTCTAGGAATCGGTGAACCATTGATTTATGGTGTGACACTTCCTCTAGGAAAACCATTCATCACTGCTTGTATCGGTGGTGGTGTCGGTGGTGCGATTATCGGTGCAATCGGCAGTGTTGGTGCAATCGCCATCGGTCCTTCCGGTGTTGCCTTGGTTCCGTTAATTGCTGATGGCCGCTGGTGGGGATATGTTTTAGGTTTACTTGGTGCATATGTCGGTGGATTTATCGCTACTTATTTCTTTGGTATTCCTAAAGATAGACAAGCAGCAGTTGAAACAGTTGAAACAAATGAAAATAAAGCAAGTGAAAATGAAAAACCAGTAGTCTCTGCAGGAACAACCGAATTATTTGCTGTTGTTAAAGGTATTGTAAAACCAATCACAGAATCTACAGACAGCGTTTTTTCCCAAAAAATGATGGGCGATGGGTTTTTAGTAATACCGGAAAATGGAACGATTTATTCACCAGTTGAAGGTGTCGTTTCTTCCATTTTTCCAACAAAACATGCAGTTGGTATTCAAACAACAACTGGATTGGAAATTTTACTTCATATGGGTGTCAACACAGTGGAGTTAGAAGGAAAACCATTTGATATCAAAGTTTCTGAAGGGCAAAAAGTAACACCGACAACGATTATTGCTGAAGTAGATTTAGCAGCAATCAAACAAGCCGGCAAAGAAACCGATATGTTAGTGATTATTACCAATATGGATGCGGTAGCTAGCAATGTGCTGGAAACAACTGGATCGGCTGAACCTAACACCCCTGTTATGTCAGTAAAAACGGTATAAATAAAAGGTCAGTGATAGAAAGCAGTAAATAAAATAATCCGAACAATAGTCAGAAAAATTCCGAACAGTTGCACTATTGCAACAAGGGTCAGTACCCGTAGGAATCATCGCGCTATCGTCCGGGTTATTTCTTTTCTAATACAATTTTGTCAAAATATTTTATGCTATAATTAATGGAAAATAGACTGGAAGAAGGTGAAGACATGAGTGTTATTTCTCGCATTGAAAGTATCCAAAGTGAGCTTTCTGCTTCAGAAAAAAAACTTTTTCATTATATCAAAAAAAATCCTGAAAAAGTCCCATCCATGACGGCAGAGCAGTTGGCGATGGCAACAAAAATCAGTGCACCAACCGTTGTCCGATTTACCAAAAAAATTGGGTATCAGAGTTTGACTGATTTCAAAATTCAATTATCGACAGAAATTCATCAACCGATCCATTCCACTGGATATTCAGACGTTGATCCAAATGAATCAATCGAAATTTTGAAAGCGAAAATGAGTCACAATGCACAAATTACGATTCAAGAAACGGCAGATATCCTTAGTGAAGAAGTGTTACTAACAGCTATTTCACTGCTAGAAAAAAAAGAAAAAATCTTTTTAGCCGGAATCGGTGCTTCCGAATTGGTTGCAGAAGATATTTTGCAAAAATGGGGACGGATTGGTAAGACTGTACGGATTGAAAATGACTATAATAACTTGCTTCCCCACCTTATTAATAATCAAGAGAACTCAGTCTTGTGGTTGATTTCCAATTCTGGACTCACACCTGAGATTGTCCGCTATGCAGAGTATGCAAAAAAAATAAAAATTCCAGTTATTTCCTTAACGCGTTTTGGAAATAATCCATTATCTAAACTGGCAGACGTAGCCATTCAAGTTTCTCGTCCGAAAGAGACAGATCGGCGAAGTGCTGCCACCAATTCGATTATCGCTCATTTTTTAGCAGTGGATATTTTGTTTTATCTATTTATTAGTCGTAACAATGAAAACGCAGATAAAATTTATCGTTCTCGAGAAGTAATCAAAGAATTTCGGGAGGATTTTCTTTGAACCGCAGAATCCTACAATTCCCGTGAAAACAGATGAAGACCAGCAAGAAAAACTTGCTTTTTTTCAACGAATCAAGTAAAGTAAACTTGTGCATTATGCACCACCTGTCACTTGGTTTGGCGAATCACCAACGCGATACTCAGTCATAGGGAGAATTTTTTAGGAAGAGGTGAAAAACATGGCAATTTCAAAAGAACGTAAAAATGAAATCATCAAACAATACGCCCGTCATGAAGGAGATACTGGTTCTCCAGAAGTACAAATCGCTGTATTGACTGAAGATATCAACCACTTGAATGAACACGCACGCGTTCATAAAAAAGACCACCATTCTTATCGTGGACTTATGAAAAAAGTTGGTCACCGTCGTAACTTGTTAGCTTACTTACGTAAAACTGACGTTCAACGTTACCGCGAATTGATCCAAGCTTTAGGATTACGTCGTTAATCAAAACGCTAAAAGTGAGATTCACACGAATCTCACTTTTTTTGCTACGAATTTGTTTTTTCGATTCTAGTCTGTGGTGAAGGACGGAATGAAAAATAACTACAAAAAAAGCATTCTGTGAATCGTGGTACGGCTTACTACTAACCAAATGAAAGAAGTGAAAGTGTCACTGTTTTCATTTGTTTAGTAGCAGCCCGCTGTTCACAGGGAAGGAGCATTTATGACAAAGCAAGTATTTAAAACAACTTGGGGCGGACGTCCCTTGGAAGTAGAAGTTGGTCAATTAGCCAAGCAGGCAAATGGTGCCGTATTAGTTCGTTATGGCGATACCGTCGTATTAAGTGCCGCTGTTTCCTCAAAAGAAGCAAAAGACACAGACTTTTTCCCACTGACAATCAACTATGAAGAAAAAATGTATGCTGTCGGTAAAATTCCTGGAGGATTTATCAAACGGGAAGGCCGCCCAAGCACAGAAGCAACATTGACTGCTCGTTTGATCGATCGTCCGATTCGACCAATGTTTGCCGAAGGATTTCGTAATGAAGTACAAGTAACTAATATCGTGATGAGCGTGGAACAAGATTGTTCTCCAGCGATGGCAGCGATGTTAGGGTCATCATTGGCATTATCAATTTCAGATATTCCTTTTGACGGACCAATCGCCGGCGTTGAAGTTGGTCGTGTGAACGGTGAATATATTTTGAACCCCACCGTTGAACAAGATGGCGTGTCAGATATCAATTTGACAGTTGCCGGAACGAAACAAGCCATCAACATGGTAGAATCCGGTGCACAAGAAGCTTCAGAAGAAGAAATGCTGGGAGCCTTGCTCTTTGGCTTTGACGCTATCAAAGAATTGGTGGCTTTCCAAGAAGAAATCAAAGCAGCAGTCGGCAAAGAAAAAATGACAGTAACTTTACTACAAGTCGATGAACAATTGAAAAAAGATGTTTATGAAGTATATTACCCAATCATGAAAACTGCCGTACTGACAGAAGAAAAATTAGCACGGGAAGATGAAATTGAAAAGGTAAAAGAAACCGTCAAGGAAGTTTATGCCGAAAAATTTGCCGGTGATGAAAATGAAGGTCAATTAACAAAAGAAATCAAACAAATTGCGGAAGATCTTGAAAAAGATGTCGTTCGTGAATTGATTACGATTGATAAAATTCGTCCTGATGGCCGTAAATTGGATGAAATTCGAGCATTGGATTCTGAAGTCGGTTTATTGCCTCGGGTTCACGGATCAGGTCTTTTCACTCGTGGACAAACGCAAGCCCTGTCTTCTTGTACCTTAGCACCCCTTGGGGAACATCAAATTATTGATGGCTTAGGCGTTCAAGATTTCAAACGGTTTATCCATCATTACAATTTCCCACAATTTTCTGTTGGGTCAACCGGTCGTGCCGGTTCTCCAGGTCGTCGTGAAATTGGTCATGGTGCATTAGGTGAACGAGCATTGGCACAAGTGATTCCATCAGAAGAAGATTTCCCTTATACAATCCGTTTAGTTGCAGAAGTATTGGAATCAAATGGTTCCTCTTCACAAGCAAGTATCTGTGCGGGAACTTTGGCATTAATGGATGCAGGGGTCCCAATCAAAGCACCTGTAGCTGGTATTGCAATGGGACTTGTTTCCGATGGTGAAAATTATACGATTTTAACGGATATCCAAGGACTAGAGGACCATTTAGGCGACATGGACTTTAAGGTTGCCGGAACAAAAGACGGTATCACTGCGTTGCAAATGGATATCAAAATCCAAGGAATTACAGAACAAATCTTAAAAGAAGCTTTGGCACAAGCAAAAAAAGCTCGGATGGAAATTTTGGCACAATTAACATCAACTCTTGCTGAACCACGGAAAGAATTGAGCCAATACGCACCGAAAATCGAAATGATCCAAATCGAACCTGCCAAAATCAAAGATGTTATTGGTAAAGGCGGCGACACGATCAACGGAATCATTGAAGAAACAGGCGTTAAAATCGATATCGATCAAGAAGGAAATGTTTCGATCGCTTCAGCAGATGCTGAAATGATCAAAAAAGCCATCAAGATCATTGAAGATTTAACCAAAGAAATCAAAGTCGGTGAAGTTTACTTAGGTAAAGTTGTCCGCATTGAAAAATTTGGCGCTTTTGTCAACTTGATCAAAGGAAAAGACGGATTGGTTCACATTTCCCAATTGGCAAATGAACGGGTCAACAAAGTCGAAGACGTCGTGAAAGAAGGCGACGAAATCCTTGTGAAGGTAACAGAAATTGACAAGCAAGGACGGGTAAACCTTTCCCGCAAAGCATTGTTGAAGGAAGAAAATAAAGACGAGAAGTAAAATAGGAAAGAGATGGTGCAATCAAGTGCCATCTCTTTTTTTCTGTTTTCTTCTACCCTCCTACGCACTCCATCACCAAATCTGTGAAAGAAAAATTCCAAAAAATAGTCATCAGCATCCAAGATTTTGGAAAAAACCACGACTGTTATTATGGTATTTTTTTTTATGAGAGGTGAAAAAAATGTTTGACTGTTTATTAGAAGAAAGAGATCGGGTGTTAGTGAAAGTTTATCAAAAGTTGGCAGTGGAGAAAAAGTATTCTCTGGAAGATGCCGCCAGTGAGTGCCAGCATCCGGTCCGCTACATACGAGAAACTGTTAATGACTGGAGAGATAGTGGAAGTCATCTGCAAATCGGAATCGATGTGATAATCAAAAAAGAACATTTAGTGCTACAAAAGGCGACGGGCTTTGATGATCGGTATTTTTTTGCCTTCTTACTCAAGCGGAGTATCAAAATACAGCTCTTAGAAAAATTATTGGAACATCCATCTTGGGGTGTGAGGGATCTTGAGAAGACGCTCTATCTGAGTCCAAAAATCATTCGCCGGCATTTTCATGAATTAGGCAAGCTGTTTAAATGGTACGGATTGACGGCCAGTTTTAAGAAACAGCCGGTTATTTGTGGCGCAGAGGCACAGCAACGTTTCTTTCGATTTCATATCCGGTTGCTGTTAGAACCGCCAAAAATGCCAATCACACCAGCCGCCTATTTTCAAATACTTGAAGAAATCAGTCGGAAACGGCGGCAACAAGGATATGCCATCGATCCAAACTGGTTTGATCGGAAGTTTATCAGCCAAATAAACGGGATTCCTGATTTTGAAATAAATGAACGAGGTTTTTGTTTTTTATGGCGGCAGTTGTTGGGAGTAGAAGAGATTTGGCCAATGGGAATCAGTGATGAATTGCTAGGTGAGCAAAAAATCTATCCTCTCGATCAGCGTTATTCGTCCCGGAGAATTCGACAAAAAATCCTGCAAGATATTTTTCGCTTGCATTTGTTGTGCTACTTATTCAAAGGACCGTGTATCCACCAGCTCGCCCCCTTAAAAACATCACAAAAAAATCAGCAATTACTGACAGCCCTCAACGAACTTCTACCCTATCACGCACAATTATTGGTGAATCATCCAGAATTAGAGCTCGCCTATGAGACGGTTTTTCAACAACACCTTGAAAAATGAATCACGATAATGCAGAACAAAAAAATTCCAGCCAATAACATGACTGGAATTTTTTTAATTTGTTTCACTAGGCAATAAAATTGTTTGTCTGGTGCCATCATCATAAGCAAAAATTTCTTTTGGCAGGTCGGATGAATAAGGAAACGGCAAATCGATATCCATTTCTACCTCACTATCTTCTTGTGAAAAATGCATCGTGACTTTGCCATTTTTATTGATTAAATCAAAGGCAATCAAGTTATTTAAAGGAATCACTCCTTTTAAATCTAAATCAATAATGAACCAAATACTATCGATCAGCTCGCCGGGCATACTGGAAACAACGCCTACGGAAGCGTAACGACTGCGATTACTATCAAAGACTTCATACATTGTCCTGACCTCCTTGTAACATTATCATACTTCTATTATAGAAGAAATGAAAAAATGTTGCTCATTTGAACACTTATTTTACGATTGAGCCGCCAAAAATGCAACTAAGGAGCCAAAAGAAATTGGGTCGTTAATTAAATTTTAATCAACGACCCAATTTCAGGTAAAAAGAGTTAAACTAGTTTTCGTTTGTTATTCTGCTTCTGTTGAACCGATGACTTCTGGTTCAGCTGCTTCAGCAGTATCGTCTTCAGAAACTTCTTGTGCTTCCGTGATAGAAAGAACTTGTTCATCTGCATCTGTGACGATTGTGTAATCTTCATGACTTGGCAATTCTGCAACAGTCAAGGTACTGCCGATTTCAAGTGGTGTCACGTCTACTTCGATACGTTCTGGTAATTTATCAGGGGTTGCAGAAACCACAACAGTGTATAATGTTTGGTTCAAGACGCCGCCTGCTTTCACACCGGCTGCTTCGCCGACAAGCAAGATTTCTGCTTCTACTTCAGTTACTTCAGACATGTTTACTGACAAGAATTCGATATGGGTCAAATGTCTGTTAAAAGTGTCTGCTTGTGTTTGTTTTACTAGAGTATTGACTGTTTTTCCATCTAACTCCATTTTGATTACTGCATTTGCGCCATGTTCCCGCAAAATCTTGTCTAAGTCACGCGCAACAACAGAAATCGGTGTGCTTTCCACTTGATAACCGTTTACTACTGCAGGGACTTTTCCTTCGTGACGCAATTGATTACGCAACGAACGGGGACGAACTTCTCTCTTACTTACTTCTAATGATACTGCCATAACTTAATTCCTCCTAAAATTTTTCTGTCTGACGACATTCATTTTAAAAGCAAATCTCGCTAGTCTGCACATTGAGTGGTACGTGAGAACACGCAAAAGGGTAGCCGAAATACAGCTACCCAAGAAAGTTTTGGTTCAACTTTTCTCCACCAGGTCATAACGCTGTGTAGAAGAACTTTATTTACTTTACTCTCTAACCATAGGACGAATAATGAATTAAGTCAAGGATTTCGCAGATTTTGTGTTTTGCTGAGAATAAATTCGCGCTATAATGTGTCAGAAAGGAAAAAAGCGATGCGTTTAGACAAATTGATTGAAAAAGAGCTGAAAACCAGCCGTAAAGAGATGAAGCGGCTTTTTTTACTGGGTAAAGTAAGCGTTGATGGTCAGATTCAACGACGGGAAGCCCGCAATGTAGACAGTGATCTCCATCAGATTTTAGTGGATGGCAAGTCATTGGCGACGGATGAGGCCTATTATTTGGTAAATAAACCACAGGGCATCGTAACAGCTAACCAGGATGCACAGCATCAGACAGTTTTGGATTTACTTGCTGAAGCTGATCGCCGAGAAAAATTAGCTGCAGTAGGACGTTTGGATCGTGATACGGAAGGTCTGGTTTTTTTGACGACAAACGGACAATTGGCTTACGAATTACTTCATCCGGTAAAAAAAGTGACAAAATGTTATGAAGCAACAGTCAATGGACGGGTGACACAGGAAGATCAGCAGGCATTTCAACAAGGCATCGTATTTCATGACGGGACCATTTGCCAACCCGCAGAATTAACGATTCTTTTTGCTTCTGATGAAAAAAGTACCATTCGCTTGGCTATCCAAGAGGGGAAATTTCATCAAGTGAAAAAAATGTTTTTGGTTCGTGGAAAAAAAGTGGTCTTTTTAAAACGGACGGCGATTGGACCGCTACGGTTGCCTGAAACTCTCGCACTGGGAAAGTATCGCCGGTTGACCGTGGCAGAATTGCAACAATTGACCCCCTATTTTCGTTAAAAGGAGAAAAAAATGAAATATAAAAATTTATTGTTTGATGTAGATGACACGCTATTGGATTTTCAAGCGGCAGAAAATGAGGCGCTAAAGGCGTTGTTCCAAGAAGAAGGCTTGCAACTGACACCGGCGATCAAGACAAGCTACCAAGCATTGAACCATCAGCTATGGCAAGAATTTGAACAAGGCAAACGTCAGCGAGATGAAGTCGTCAATCAACGCTTCAGCCTGTTGTTTCAACAATTTGGCAAGCGAGTGGATGGGACAAAAATGGAAAGCCATTACCGTCAATTTCTCAATCAAGGACATCAACTGCTGGGAAACAGTCGGGAAATCATCGCTGATTTAGCAGATAAAGCAGAATTATATATCGTGACGAACGGGGTTTCTGCTACGCAATATCAACGGCTGACGGATGCAAAACTTTTGCCTTATTTCAAAAATGTATTTGTTTCTGAAGATACCGGCTTCCAAAAACCCATGAAGGAATATTTTGATTTTGTTTTTGAGCGAATCCCGCAATTTGAGAAAAAAGAAACCGTCATTATCGGTGATTCTTTGACTTCGGATATTGAAGGGGGGATTCAAGCCGGGATCGATACAATTTGGTTGAATCCTGCAAAAGCGGCGGCTTCCATTGCGCCGACGTATCAAATCAGCAAGCTGGATGAGATTTATACGATTTTAGCGGAATAGATTCACGAGAAAGCATAGTATTTTCTTGGATTTTCGCTATAATAATAGCTAGTATAAAATGAAAGAGGTTTTCTTTAATGACGAAAAACAAGCCGATTATAATAGGAGTGACTGGTGGCTCTGGCAGTGGTAAAACCAGTGTTAGCCGAGCAATCTTTAATAATTTTCCTAATCATTCCATTATGATGCTTGAACAAGATTCTTATTATAAGGATCAAAGCCATCTAGCGTTTGAAGAACGATTGAACACGAATTACGATCATCCCTTTGCTTTTGATACGGATTTGTTAATTGAACACTTAGAAAAATTATTAAAATATGAAGCAATTGAAAAACCCGTCTACGATTACGTTGCCCATACCCGCAGTACAGCAACAGTGATTCAAGAACCAAAAGAAGTGATTATTTTGGAAGGCATTTTGATTTTAGAAGATGAACGTTTGCGGAAGTTGATGGACATTAAATTGTATGTCGATACTGACGATGATATCCGTATCATTCGCCGAATTAAGCGGGACATGGAGGAACGGGGACGGACGCTGGACTCTGTCATTGAACAATACCTTTCCGTGGTGAAACCCATGTACCATCAATTTATCGAACCGACAAAACGCTATGCAGATGTTATCGTTCCAGAAGGTGGCGAAAACCACGTGGCCATCGATTTGATTACGACAAAAGTTGCTACTTATCTAAAATAAAAAACGGAAATCAAAGAATTTTTCTTAGGAGAAATTTTTTGGTTTTTTATTTTGAAAAAAAGATGACAGTATATACTCAATAGTATATACTGTAAGCGTATTCTTTAGGAGGTCGTCATGAATCAACAAATTATTCGTAAACTTGGGATTGCTGCTGCGTATGCTTTTTTATCCTCTGTCGCATTAAACTTTTTTTGGCTGCCAGGAAAAATCTATGCCAGCGGAATCACGGGACTTTCGCAATTGTTGTCGGAACTGTTAGCTGATCGACTGCAAATCACATTATCAATTCCAACACTTGTCTTACTTTTTAATCTACCATTGCTAGTAGTAGCTTGGCGGAGGATCGACCGTTCCTTTACAATCTACACGATTTTTGCTGTTCTACTCACTTCCTTTATGATGAAAATCATTCCTGTGTATCCTTTGACGACTGACCCGGTTATTTGCGGGATTTTTGGTGGGGCACTGCATGGATTATCAGTAGGGTTGACATTAAATAGCGATTTTTCTACTGGTGGACTGGATATTATTGGTATACTAGTAAAAAAAGCGACGAAAAGAAGTATCGGTTCTTTTTTTATTGTCTTTAATATTTGTTTACAATTTTTTGCTGGATGGATCTATGGGTGGCAATATGCTTTTTACAGTGCATTGTCCTTTTTTATTAGCGGTCAGATGGTAGATTATGTGAACGCAAAGCAAAAACGGGTGCAGTTGATGATTGTAACAGAATCACCCATTGCATTGACTGCAAGTTTGCAGACTTCGATTCAACGAGGAATCACGGTCATCAATGATGTAGAAGGTGCCTTTGATCATCATGAAAAGAAATTATTGTTGCTGGTGATATCCCAACGAGAATTGAAAATGGTCAAACAACTGATTCATCAAGTCGATGAAAAAGCTTTTATCAGCATTGCACCGGGTGTTAGTACGAACCGAACTTTTTTTGAGTGGTAGGAGAGAACAAAATGAGAAATAAAACAATTTTTTTGACAATTGCCAACGAATTACAAAAACGAATCAATGACGGAACTTACGTGACCAGCCAAAAACTGCCCTCTGAGTATGATCTTGCCGCAGAATTTGGAGTTAGCCGGTTGACTGTTCGTAAAGCGATTGACAGCTTAATCGGTCAGAATATCTTGGTTAAGGAAAAAGGGAAGGGAACCTATGTGATGAAACAGCCAAAAATCCAAAGCGGCAGTGGTGGGTTGTATGGTTTTACAGAAGCGGCAAAACGACAAGGAAAACAGTCAAAAACGGAAATTCTGACCTGTGAAATCACAGAAAAACTGCCGGAAAAAGTGAAACAAGCTTTTGGAAAATATGCGAATGAAAAAGTAATTCATTTGGTTCGTCGCCGTTTTTTGGAGGAGGAACCAATGACAATCGAAAACATTTACGTTTTGCAGCGATATTTAAAGGATTCTTCCATTGAACAGCTAGAGGAAGGTTCTTTGTTTTCAGAAATCGAAAAAAATATTGAAATCGGCTACTCTCATCAAGAAGTTGAAGCAATCCTAGTGACAGAAGACATGAACAAATTGTTGGAGGTAGAGAAGGGACAGCCGCTGCTGTTGGTTCATTCTCTGACATATTCTCCTTCTGCAAAACCGATTTTGTATGATACATCTTTCTATCGAGCAGATAAATATACCTTCAAAAATACCCTACAACGAAAACACTAGAAGAAAAAGGTGAAAAAAATGGACGAAATCAAAACGATGGTGGAACAAAACTGGGAAGGTTTTTTGCAAGATCTCCAGCAGGTTATGCAGGTGCCCAGCGTAAAAGGTGAACCGAAAGAACAGGCACCTTACGGAATTTATCCTAGAAAAGTGTTGTCTTTGGTATTGGAAATGGCAGAAAATGATGGGTTTACGACAACGACTATCGATGATGCAATCGGCTATCTTCAATGGGGGGAAGGGTCAGAATATATCGGTATCTTAGGACATTTGGATGTGGTTTCTGCCGGTGAGGGCTGGGATTATCCTCCATTTGATTTGACGGAAGATGATGGGGTGCTTTATGGTCGGGGAATCTTAGATAATAAAGGCCCGATCATGAGTTGTTTTTATGGATTGAAATTGTTAAAGGATAGCGGTATTCAACCCAAAAAACCGGTGCGTATTATATTTGGAACGGACGAAGAAAGCGGTATGTCTGACGTTCCTCATTATTTAAAGGCAGAACAGCCACCAATTTTTGGCTTCACCCCCGATTGCAAGTACCCGGTGGTCTATGGGGAGCGGGGGATTGTGAATGTGCGGATTACCACTGATTTTGAGAAGGGGGAATTAGCAAATCTGGGAGAAATTATTGGCAATCAAGCGCGGGATCACGTCCCGGATAAACTGTCGGTGTTGGTTGACGAAACAAAAATTTCGGTAGAAGGAGCACGGGCTCCTAGCAATGCACCTGAAATGGGAAAGAATGCAATCACATTATTGGCTCGTCGCTTAAAAACTAACCAACAGCTTTCTGTGAAAACGCGGGCGTATTTTGATTGGTTATTTACACATTTCCACGAACAGCATACCGGAGAAGGGATTGATTTAGCGTTGGAAGATGAAGATTCTGGTAAATTGATGTTGACACCGGTTATTCTTTCCAAAAACGAAAATCAGCTACAATTGGAAATTGCTTTTCGCTATCCGGTTTCTTTTCAGGAAGAAGAGATAGTTTCGGGAATCGCCACAGTTATTCCTGCGCATTCGACAGTTGAAGTGATTCGAAGTGTTCCCGGCATCAACTTAAATAAAGATCGTTCAGAAATTCGTTTATTGGGAAATATTTATCAAGAAATCACCGGAAACGATGGAACGCCTGTGACAACGACGGGTGGCACCTATGCGCGAAAATTACCGAATATTGTCGCCTTTGGCCCTTCTTTTCCCGGACAAAAAGGAATCGCTCATAATAAAAATGAATGGATGACAGTTGCGGATTTAAAAACCAATATGGAAATTTATATGCGTAGTATTCTTGCGTTGATTCAATGATAAATGGCGTTCATGGAAAAATTTTTCGATGGACGCCATTTTAGTATAGACATTATGGTATATACTATATATAATGCTAATGTAAGCGCTGCATACAAAAAATCTATTGTTCTATATTTAGTAAGAAAGCTGATAGGACTGGAATCCTAGCTGAGTATATTGACAGAAAGTGCAGTCCATTAAAACGAAAAAGGAGCTCATATTATGTGGGGAATTATTGCAACATGGCGGATGGCGCACGATGGTGTTTTGGCTGCCAAAAAATTATTGCTGGAAAAACAAACGGCAGGGGATGCTGTTGAAACGGCGATCAAAAAAGTAGAGGACTATCCCTACTATAAATCAGTAGGGTACGGCGGGTTGCCGAATGAAAAAGGAATTCTGGAAATGGATGCCGCTTTTATGGATGGCAATACGTTTGAAATCGGTGCCGTAGCCGGTATTGTAGATATTAAAAATCCTATCGCAGTCGCAAGAAAACTAAGCAAAGAAAAATTCAACAGCTTCCGAATCGGTGCAGGTGCATCGAACTATGCCAAAGAAGAAGGCTTTGAAGAAAAAGTGATGCTGACTGAACGGGCAAAAACGATTTGGGAAAAACGAGTAGAGGAGGTCACCAAAAATCATCTAAATCCTTATGATGGACATGATACGGTAGGAGTCGTTGCGTTGGATCAATTAGCAGGAATGGCTGCCGGAACTTCAAGCTCTGGTTTATTTATGAAAAAAAGCGGACGAGTCGGCGATTCTCCTCTTTCAGGTTCTGGATTTTATGTAGACAGTGAAATCGGCGGAGCTGCTGCAACTGGGTTAGGAGAGGATTTGATGAAAGGGTGTCTGTCCTATGAAATTGTTCGTTTGATGAGCGAAGGCTGCACACCGCAAGAAGCATGTGACCAAGCCGTATACGGATTTAGTGAGCGGTTAAAAAAACGATATGGAAAAGCTGGTGCCTTTTCTTTAATCGCATTGAATAAGGAGGGACAATGGGGCGTTGCCACAAATGTTGAATTTACATTCAGCGTCGCAACCGAAAAAACGGCAGCCGCAATTTTCATCGCACATCCCGGTGAAAATCAGACAACTGTGATTGAACCAATCACACAGGAATGGCTGGATGCGTATGAAAAACGAATCAAAGCACCGGTTTAGAAATGGTTGTAATTATTTTGCTATTTTTTAGAAAGAAGGGAAAAATATGTTTGGTAAATTAGAAGATGTTTTAATGCCGTTAGCAGTAAAACTAGGTCAAAAGGACATCTTTTTAGTCATAATTGGAATGGACGTATCAATGTCAGCCAAACTGTAGACATCCTAAAGCAAGTTAATCAACTGAAGGGTTCTCTGCCATTTGATCTTTATGTGGGCTGTACGGTTCAAGAACAAGTTGGTCTTCGAGGAGCACAGACCGCAACAAATCTTGTGCAACCAGATTTGGCAATTATTCTCGATACACAAAAGGAAATGGATTACCAAGAAATCAAAGAAAAATCAGGAACTATTGGGAGAGGTCTTTTATTAACCTATTACAATACAACTGTATTACCTAATCGGTATTTATTGCGATCAATGAAAGAAATGTGTGAAGCACATGAAGTTTCTTATCAGCTTCATTATTCGTTGGAAGATTCTGATGCAGGTTGGATAAATAAATTGCGGACAGGCTGTCCCACGCTGCTGCTAGGATTATCTGTAAGAAATATGAATACACCAAGTCAGATTGTTTCATTGAAAGATTATCAAAGCCTAGTAAGAGGTCTTATGTTTTTCATTCAAGAATTAACTGTTGAGAAAATTCAAGCTTTTAAGGAAGAAAATAGATAGAAAAGGGGCTTGAAGAATGAAAATCAAGGATATTGATATTGAATTATTGAAAAATTTAAGTGAAGCAGACGGAATCGGCGGATGTGAAAAAGAAGTTTCGCGCATCGTAAGTAGCTATGGAAAACCCCTTTCCGATACGATCATGTATGATAATTTAGGCTCTGTCATTTTAAATAGAAAAGGAAATGGACCTAAAGTTATGTTGTCCTCACATATGGACGAAGTTGGTTTTATGGTTAAGAACATCACAAGTGAAGGATTTGTAGAACTATTGCCAATCGGTGGTTGGTGGGGACATGTAATGCCTGCACAAGAAATGCGTGTCACGACTATCACAGGTGAAAAATTTGTTGGAGTTGTTGGAAGTCGTGCGCCACACGGGATGTCTACAGAAGAAAAAGATCGAGTGATTTCAGCAAAAAATTTCTATCTGGATTTAGGTGTTGAAAATAGTGAAGCTGTTAAGAAGTTAGGAATCGATATCGGTGATATGGTAACACCCCATACGCAATTTCGCCAAATGAATAATCCCGATTATATCATGGGAAAAGCTTGGGATGATCGAGTTTGTGTTGGTGTTGGATTAGAGGTTTTAAAAAATCTAGCGTTTCTGTCATCTGAAGCAAATGTCTTTTTTGCAGCAAGTGTTCAAGAAGAAGTTGGCATTCGTGGTGCCAGAACTGCGACACACGTTATCAAACCGGATGTTGCGATTGCATTAGATGTGACAACGGCAGAAGATACTCCTTTTGATCAGGGGGGATTAACCCTTGGGGGAGGCTGTGTTCTATCTTTTTTAGATTCGTTGACCATTGCTAACCGTGGATTATTTGAAAAAATGGAGAAAATTGCCAAGCAAGAACAGCTGAATATTCGTTTTGATTTTATGACAGTAGGTGGGACAGATGCTTGTAATATTCATAAAGCGATGGATGGTGTCGTAACAATGACACTATCTATTCCAACAAGATACATGCATTCTTCTCGTTTGATTGTTCATCTGGAGGATTACCGGCAGACAATCCGTTTATTGACCAATTTTATCTGTTCATTAACTTATGATGATCTTTCTCAGTTTAAAGAGGCGTTACGTTCAAGTTAAGAACCCTCTCATCACCCGTTCATCTTAAAAATGAACGGGTTTTTATTTTGTGCAACACAAGGTATACTAAGGATATCTTTTTAAGGTTGGTGTATGATGGAGGAAAATTCAAAACGAAACCGGCTATTTCAATGGCTGCCGATTATTGGGCTGCTCTTTTTCTTTGGTCTGGCGCTTTATGGGCGGCACGTGGGAATTTTTGATTCGGCACAATCGCTACAGGCCTTTATTGGGCGCTTTGGCAATTATGCTGTGCTGGTTTTTATTCTGTTACAATTGATTCAAGTAGTGATTCCGATTCTTCCCGGTGGTATCTCAACGGTAGCTGGAATGGTTATGTTCGGACCACTTTTTGGTGTTATCTATAGTTATATTGGTCTGGTGATTGGGGAAATTATAGGCTTTTTATTGATACGCAAGTACGGCATCGAGGTGGCAAAACTTTTTTTGACTGCCAAAAAATTCAATCAATTTCAAAAAATATTGGATAATAATCAAAAAACCATCAAACGTTTTTTGGTTATTACCTTGCTGATTCCTTTTGCTCCGGATGATATTGTTTGCTTAGTCGCCGGTTTAACAACGATTTCATTTAAAGATTTTTTGAAAATCATTCTCTTTTTTAAACCATGGTCTATTGCTATTTATGGCCTTTTGATGTTGTATTTGTTCCAACAAATTGAAGGTCTGCTCTGAGGAAAAGCAAAACTTTTGCTAAAATACGATGGCTTGTTATACTAAAGAAAATTTCTAGCAAAAAGGAGAAGCTATATGATCAAACGACATTTAGATTTGACTGCTGATGAGCAAGGGATGATCGGCACAAATCATAAAGGAAATCAGGTACGAATCGGACACGGAGAACAAGACATCAGTCCGGTTGAACTGCTGGCGACATCAATTTCCAGTTGTAGTTTTGGGGTGATGCGAATTATTTTAGAAAATCGCAAAATTACCTATGACGATCTGCGGGTGGATGTGGATTGGTTGATGGAGGATGAAAAACCGAATATTGTTCGCGAAGTCAATGTTCATTTTAAAATCAAGAATCCATCTACCGATATCGAGGTTTTGGGACGGGTTTTGAATCAAACAATCAAAAGCTGTACGGTAATCCAATCCGTCAAAGCAGCCATCAAAATTGATGAAAAATTATCGATTGTTTAGGTGAATTGCGCCGAACCAAAAAGAGTATAAGGAGAAAAGATGAGTATTCGATACGGTATCGTCAGTACAGCAAGGATTGTCCCCCGGTTTGTTGCCGGAGTTAAGGAAAGCCGTGAGGGGGAAGTGGTGGCGATTGCTGCTCGTGAATTAGAACGAGCCGAAAAAATGGCAAAGGAACTTGAAATTCCGACAGCCTACGGTAGCTATGAAGAATTGTTTCAGGATTCAACCATTGATATCGTCTATATTGCCACCTATAATAAAACCCATTATGAAATCTGTAAGCAGGCGTTGTTGCATGGGAAGCACGTTTTACTGGAAAAGCCTTTTACCTTGAAAGCCCAGGAAGCAAAAGAATTATTTCACTTGGCAAAAGAGCAACATGTTTTTTTGATGGAAGCACAAAAAGCGGTGTTCTTGCCGGTCATCCAGGAAGTAAAAAAACGAATCGAAAATGGTGAAATAGGAAAAATTCGTTTACTGCGGGCAACGATTTCTTCTCCTAATGCGGAGGAAATTTCATGGTTTTGGCGGTTGGCAGCAGGCGGTGGTGCTTTTCGCGGCTCCGGTAGCTATCCATTACAGGTGATGCAATTCTTATTAGGTACACTCACTAGCGAGGCAACAGGAACGGCTTCCTTTACACAAGAAACGGATTCTCAATGTGATGTAAGTGTTCGCTTTGGCAACGAAATTTTAGGCAATCTTTTTATTACCGTTGATTTTTTATTGCCAAACGAGTTGGTGATTTATGGGGATCAAGGCGTTATTCGGATTCCAAATTTCTGGAAATCTGCGGAAGCAACGATTGAACTATCGACTCATTATGAAAACTTTTCATTCCCACAAGAGAGTGAATTTGTTTTTGAAGTCGATCACGTCAATGAGTGTTTGAACAAAAAGCTGCTGACAAGTCCATGGATGACGGAAGAATTGACAGTACACACGGTGGCGACCATGGAAAATTTGTACAAAGAATGGACAGCTTTCCAGTAATCTGCAAAAAAGGGTAGTATCAAAAATAGATCTGTGTTACAGTAAGTGACATGCGATGAGCCGAAGCAGCTAGTTTACTAGCTCTTTCAAACAGCAGCACAGGAGTTTATCTCGCCTACCGGATTTGTAGGGTGCTGGAGTGGACTTTTGTGGAGAAGGAACACTCTGCCAGCAATGGTACTGGAGACAACGGAAGTAATATTCCGTTGTCTTTTTTTGTATTTTTTTGCAAACTCATTTTGCAAATGGTATTCTGTCCATAAAGAAGGATGAAAAAGGTGACAGCATGAAAAGAAACCGTGTGTTATATCTAGAAGTAGCTGAGAAAATCAAGGCAGATATTTTTTCAGGAAAATATCCCGTGGGCTCGATGCTTCCTACTGAATCAGAATTAGAGGCACTCTTTGATGTCAGCAAAATTACTGTGCGTAAGGCAATCGAATTGTTGGCAGCAGATGAATACGTGGAGAAGAAAAGCGGCAGAGGGACCACCGTCCTCAGTGATCGCCCCTACAACAAGTTATCCAAAGCAGCCAGCTTTACACAAATTTTGGAAAAATCCCATCTTTTCGTTGAAAAAAAAGTCTTGGGTCTCAATAAAATCCAGTTGGAAAAAAATTCACCCCTTGCCCGTTTTTTTGGCGAAAAATGTATTCACTTTCAACGGTTGTATTTATTAGAAACAAAGCCTTATATTCTGTTCGACCATTACTTGCCGATTGATTTTTCCGATATAAGCAAGGAAGAATTTGAAAAAGAATCATTGTATCGTTTGGTTCATCGAAAAGGCTACGAGATTCAAACTTTCTCAGATGATTTTGCTGCCGTGCATTTATCTGCTGAGCAGCAAGAAATCTTAAATACAACAGAGACGATTGCCATCAAGCGGATTCGAAAATCTGTTGATCGAATCGGGAAAGTCGTGGAGTATTCCGAAGCTGTCTACAATACGGCGCAGCATCCGTATCACATTGAATATGAAGCTTGACTCATCCAACTGACTTTTCAAGGATGAGTCGAGTCAGATTTTTCTGAAACAGCGTTTACATTATAATGTTATTATGTTACTATCTAGGTGGAAACATTATAATATTATAAACGGAGGAAGAAACATGGATAAATTTGTAGGCATTATTGAACAAAAGATTATGCCGGTTGCAAATAAAATCGGCACACAACGGCACATGACAGCAATCAGAAAAGGGATTATTGCAACGATGCCGTTGACGATTGTGGGGTCATTTTTTACGATTATTCTGAATATCGAAGCATTGGCACCATTGATTGAACCGTATCGGGAAGTTTTAGATATTCCTTTTCGCTATACAATCGGGATTTTGGCATTATACGCAACATTTGGTATCGCTTCTTCATTAGCAAAAAGTTATAAACTGGATTCACTAACCGCGGGAATTTTAGCACTTATGTCATTTTTAATTACTGCAGCACCTCCTTTGCGCGTGTTAGAAAATGTGGATAACGTCATCGACGCTGGACGGTATATGAACATTGCAAATTTAGGTTCGGGATCATTATTTGGTTCCATCGTTACTGCTATTGTTTCTGTTGAAATTTATCGTTTCTTTATTGAAAGAAATCTGACGATTAAAATGCCTGACGGTGTACCACCAGAAGTAACCAATTCCTTTTTAGCCCTGATTCCCGGTGCTGTGATTTTGGTCTTTTTCTGGGCAGTACGTCATTTATTAGGATTTGATATCAATGGTTTTTTGAGTAATTTATTGATGCCGTTGAAAGATGTTTTAGCCGGCAACAGTTTGTTTGGCGGATTACTGACGGTCTTCTTGATTTGTTTCTTCTGGGTATTGGGAATTCACGGACCTGCAATCATGGGTCCAGTCATTCGTCCTTTCTGGGATATTTCTATTGCAGAAAATATCGAAGCTTTCCAAGGTGGCGCCAATGCGCATAATTTGCCAAATATTTTTACAGAACAATTCTTACAATGGTTTGTTTGGATCGGTGGTGCCGGAACGACATTAGCACTGGTTGTTCTACTCATGTTCTCAAAATCAAAATATTTGAAGAGTTTAGGTCGCTTGTCCTTCTTGCCAGGTTTATTCAATATCAATGAGCCCGTGATTTTTGGGGCACCAATTGTAATGAATCCTGTCTTGGCAATTCCTTTTATCGTTGCACCATTGATTACGACGACACTTTCCTACTTCTTAACAATCTCCGGAGTGGTACCGATGATGGCTGCCAGACTTGGCTTTGCCATGCCAGCACCGATTGCTGCTTGGATGAGTACCAACTGGAGTGTAGCCGCAGGTGTGCTTGTGGTGGTTAACTTCCTGATCGCCCTGGGAATTTATTACCCATTCTTCAAAGTGTTTGAAAAACAACAATTAGCGCGTGAAACTGCAGAATTAGAAGCAGAAGCTGCTGCGAATCAAGAAAAATTGAGTGGGATTACTCAAAATTAATTAAAGGGAGAGGATAGGTAGTTTACTTATCCTCTTTGGTGATGATATGACAATGATTTATTTATTTCTGCTTTTCCTAGGCTGTCACATTTACTTGGAAAAGAGCGGATTACCGCAATTTTTAGAAAAAATCAAATTACGTTATATTTTATTAGGTTCGATTGGTATCATTGGTTTATCAATGATCCTCGGAGTATTATTAAATATAGCAACGTTTTGTGTGATGACCGCGACCGTTATGGCAAGCTCACTCATTGCGTACAAGTATCGCTCAAAATTTGAAAAGATGGAACGAGGAGAAAATGTATGAAACGTAAATTAGGTGTTTCGGTGTATCCAGATCACAGCGAAATGGAAGTAGACAAAGCCTATTTGAAACAAGCACAAAAATATGGCTTCAGCCGAATTTTCATGAGTATGTTGGAAGTGACGGAAGGAAAAGAAGCGGTACAGAAAAAATTCAAAGAATTGATTTTCTACGCAAAGGAATTAGGCTATGAAACAATTTTGGATGTGGCACCCAATATTTTTTCTGAGTTGGGAATTTCCTATGATGATTTGACCTTCTTCCATGAATTGGGTGCGGATGGCATTCGTTTGGATATGGGATTTGATGGCAACAAAGAAGCAATGCTGACGTATAATCCTTACGGTCTTGCAGTTGAGTTGAATATGAGTAATGATGTGGCTTATTTGGATAATATTTTGACCTACCAAGCCAATACGCCTTTTCTTTACGGTTGCCACAATTTCTATCCTCAAGAAGGAACAGCTTTGCCTTACGACTTTTTCGAAAAATGCAGCCAACGTTTTAAAAATCAAGGTATTCGAACAGCAGCATTTATCACCTCTCAATCAGGAAAAATCGGACCATGGGATATTAATGATGGCTTGCCTACATTGGAAATGCACCGACACGTACCGGTGGAAGTGGCAGCGAAACATTTGTTTGCCACTAATTTGATTGATGATGTAATTATCGGCAATGCATATGCTTCAGAAGAAGAATTAAAAGCATTAGGCGCAATTGATCGCTATCAAACCGCATTTACCGTTGAATTTGTTGCTGGAGTCAATGAAGTGGAGAAAGAAATCGTGCTTAAGGAACAACATTTTCGTCGGGGAGATATTACCGATCAAGTGATTCGTTCCACTGAAGTACGAAAAAAATATAAAAACCAAGCCAATGCTCCTCACGACAACCAAGAGGAATTTCAAATTGGGGACATCGTTATCGGTAATGACGGCTTTGGCAAATACAAAAATGAGTTGCAGGTTGTGTTAACGTCTCATCGTGATGAACGGAAAAACAAAGTGGGACACATTCCTGAGCAAGAACAACTGCTCTTACCTTTTATTCATCCATGGTCAAAATTCAAATTTACAGAGAAGTAGGAATGAAAATGTTAGACTTAATTATACGCAACGCCAAAGAATTGAATCAAGCACCAGTTGAAATCGGTATACAAGACGGTAAAATCAGTCAAGTTGCAGAAAAAATTTCGGAAGAAGCCAAGCGGGAAATCGTTCTTGGCGAAAATCAGTACCTTTCTGCCGGCTGGATCGATGACCACGTCCACTGCTATGAAAAAATGAATCTGTACTATGATTATCCTGATGAAATCGGGGTGTCAAAGGGGGTAACTACCGTGATTGACGCGGGAACCACTGGTGCAGAAAATATCGGGGACTTTTATGAAATTACCCGTGAGAAAAAAACCAATGTCTTTGCTTTAGTGAATATTTCCAAATGGGGGATTGTGGAGCAGGACGAATTGGCTGATTTGACGAAAGTACAAGAAAAACTAGTTCAGCATGCATTGATTGATTATCCGGATTTTATCGTGGGCATCAAAGCACGGATGAGTAAATCTGTTGTTGGAAACAATGGGATTACGCCGCTAGAATTAGCCAAAAAAATTCAAGCAGACAATGAACATTTGCCCTTGATGGTGCATATCGGTTCCGCTCCACCAGAATTATCAGAAGTTTTGGCAAAAATGGAAAAAGGCGACGTGTTGACCCACTGTTTTAATGGAAAATCAAACGGTATTTTAGATAAAACAACAAACAAAATCAAGGACTTTGCGTGGGATGCTTACCGTAAAGGTGTCGTGTTCGATATCGGTCATGGCACAGACAGTTTTAATTTTCAGGTTGCCGAAACAGCATTGCAAGAAGGGCTGAAAGCCAAATCCATCAGTACGGATATTTATGTACGAAATCGCACCAATGGACCGGTCTTTGACATGGCGACAACCATGGAAAAACTCCATGTCGTTGGCTATTCTTGGGAAGAAATTCTTGAAAAAGTGACGACTGCACCAGCAGAAAATTTCCATTTAACGACAAAAGGGCGTATCGAAGCTGGATTTGATGCAGATATCACTGTCTTTGAATTGGTCGAAGAAGACAAAGAATTGATCGATTCCAATGGGTTTAAACGAACAACCAAACAACAAATCAAGCCGATTAAAACGATTATTGGGGGAGTTGTTTATGACAACTAGTTACGAAAAATTTGGATTAAAAGAAGTCATCAATGCTTCAGGAAGAATGACGATTTTAGGCGTTTCCAAGGTTTCTGAAAAGGTGTTGGCTGCGCAGCGTTTTGGTGGAGAGCATTTTTTTGAAATGAGTGAGTTGGCGATTAAAACGGGGGCGTATTTGGCGGAATTATTAAAGGTAGAGGACGCTCAAATCGTTTCTTCTGCATCTGCTGGAATCGCTCAATCAGTGGCTGCATTGATTGGAAAAGGGGACAGCTACCATTTGTATCATCCTTACACAACAAAAATTCAAAAACGGGAAATTATTTTGCCTAAAGGACACAATGTGGATTACGGCACACCGGTTGAGGTGATGGTTAATCAAGGGGGCGGACGTGTTGTAGAAGCAGGCTATGCCAATATGTGTTCCCCAGAGCACATCGAAATGATGATTACAGAAAATACAGCAGCGATTTTATATATCAAAAGCCATCATACAGTTCAAAAAAGTATGTTAACGGTGGCAGAAGCTGCAAAAGTAGCCCAAAAACATGATTTACCATTAATCGTGGATGCGGCGGCGGAGGAAGATCTTTTCAAATATATCCAAGCTGGCGCAGATTTGGTGATTTATTCTGGGGCAAAAGCAATCGAAGGGCCTAGTGCCGGCTTAGTGATTGGTAAAAAAGAATATGTTGAATGGGTTCGTCTACAAAGCAAAGGTATCGGACGAGCGATGAAAATCGGTAAAGACAATATTCTTGGATTTACGCAAGCAGTTGAAGATTATCTAAAAAATGGCAGCGAGGCGGGCACGGCGATGAAGGAACGCTTGCAGCCATTTGTGGCAGCCATTAATGAAATTTCCGGAGCTGAAGCAAAAATTGTTCAAGATGCAGCGGGTCGGGATATTTACCGAGGGAGCGTTAAAATCACTGGTAAAAAAACCGCAAAAGAAGTAATCAAAGAACTAAAAGCGCAGGATCCTGCCGTGTATACACGGGAATACCAAGCCAACAACGGCATCATTGAATTCGATGTACGTTCGGTCAATGAAAAAGAATTACAAAAAATCGTTCAACGATTACAAGAAATCATGTAGAGGAGCAAAAAAAATGTCACTAACACCGAACTATTTAGAAAATCGCATTTGTTTAAATGTTTTAGCAAATTCCGTAGAAAATGCCAAAACTTGCTATGAAGCCGCAGAAGGGCATGTGATTTTGGGCGTTTTATCAAAAAATTATACCAGCGACGAAGCAGCGATTGAGGATATGAAAAAATACCAAGCAGAAACCAATAACGCTTTGTCCGTTGGTTTAGGTGCCGGTGATCCTAATCAAAGCCAAATGGTTTCCCGCCTTTCTGGTGTTTTGCAACCACAACACGTCAATCAAGTATTTACCGGCGTAGGAACTTCTCGGGCGTTATTAGGGCAAGATGACACCATCATCAATGGGTTGGTTTCTCCTACTGGCAAAGTCGGTTACGTCAACATTGCTACGGGACCACTAAGCTCGCAAGCACCCGAAGCTATCGTCCCTATCGAAACAGCCATCAAATTATTGCAAGACATGGGCGGCAGCTCGATTAAATATTTCCCAATGAAGGGCTTGGCACATAAAGAAGAATATCAAGCAGTTGCTGAGGCCTGTGCAAAATATGATTTTTATTTGGAACCTACCGGCGGCATTGATTTGGAAAACTTTGAAGAAATTTTGCAAATTGCGGTGGATGCTGGCGTGAAGAAAATCATTCCTCATGTTTACAGCTCGATTATCGACAAAGAAACCGGCGATACCAAAATTGAAGACGTGAAAAAACTACTACAAATGATGAAAAATACGTTGAAATAAAAGGAGCGGCTATGAAAATCGGAGCATTTGGCGAAGTCATGCTACGGCTGACACCGCCGGAACACTTATTATTGGAACAAACCCATAGCTTGCGAATGGCTTTTACCGGGACGGGAGTGAATTTGGTGGGAAACCTCGCTCATTTCGGTCTGCCTAGTTATTTGCTGACAGCATTGCCGGACAATCGGCTAGGCGAAGCGGCGAAAGCTAATTTAAAGGCGCTGGGAATCGACACACGATTTATCGTGAGCCAACATCAGCACATGGGAACCTATTTTGCAGAAATGGGGTATGGTCCGCGACCAACGCAGGTTACTTACCAAAATCGCATCAGCAGTTCGTTTGGGGTATCCAAAGCCGCAGATTATGATTTTTCATCCTTTGTGGAAGCCGTAGATTTGGTGCATATCTGTGGTATTTCTTTAAGTTTAACAGAAGAAACCGCCGAAGCAGCAATCCAATTAGCAAAAACGGCTCACGAAAAAGGAAAGAAAGTTTGTTTTGATTTTAATTTCCGTCCCAGCTTGAACCAAGAGTCGGGAAAAAAAGAAATCATGAAAGCACGCTATGAAGCCATTTTGCCGTACTGCACAATCGTCTTTGGCGCAATTCGTGATTTAACCGATTTGTTGCGGCGAATAGAACGTTCTGCGCTTCAAAGTCCGGAAGACGAAATTCTAGCTATTCAGGCTTTTCTCAAAGAGTACGGCATCGATTGGTTTGCCGGTACTTCTCGAAAAATCAGCAATCAACAAAAAGCAATCGACGGCTATGTAGTTACTGAAAAAACAGCGGTTCGATCAGCGGTATTTCCTTTGACCGTCTTAGATCGGATCGGCGCAGGAGATGCGTATGCAGCGGGTATTTTATTAGGCTATGCCGAAAAATGGTCACTGGAACAAACCGTTGCCTTTGCAATTGCTAATTCAGTTTTAGCCCATACAATCCAAGGGGATGTTCCACTAACCACTCGAGAACAAGTGGACCGTCTACTGACAGAACCTGAAACAGATTTGGTTCGATAAAAAAATGCTTGTAAGAATTCTGCCTTTAAGAAAGCAGAGAGCTTACAAGCGTTTTTTGTTTTTTACTTTCCTTTTGGCAATTTGATTTGAAAGACGACTCCCTGAGGCTGCCAATCCCGTACGCTGATTTTACCTTTGTGCTCCGTCACGATTTGTTTGGCAATCGCAAGCCCTAATCCATAGCCGCCGGTTTCTTTTGAACGGGAGCGGTCTTCCCGATAGAAACGTTCAAAAATTTGCTTTTTGTCGGTATCACTGATGGAAGGGCCGGTATTTTTCACTTCCAATAACCACATATCATTTGAAAATTCCGATTGCAGCAGGATTTTATTGCCTTTTTCGGTATATTTTAACGCATTGTCTAATAGAATCACTAAGACCTGATGGATTTTTTTCTCATCAATGAGGACCGGCTGTGTTGCATAATTTTCTAAAATGAATTGCTTTTCTTCCATCTCCGCAATTTCTTGAAAAGGTTTCACTAATTGCGTGATAAATTCAGTCGGATCGACGACAGTTTTATTTAAAACCAGTTGATTGGAATCACTGCGGGCAATTGTCAACAGATCGCTGGTCAAGCCGGTGAGCCGTCGGGTTTCATTCAGCGCCTGTGCAATTGTTTCAGATTCATCAAGAATCGTGTGGTTTGGTTTCGTGAACAAACGTTGCAAACTGTTTTGAATAATTGTCAGCGGTGTCCGTAATTCATGGGAGGCATTTTCTACAAATTCCTGTTGTTTTTTCCAGGCTGCCCAAATCGGTTTCATATTCATTTTGGAAATGTAATAACTTAAAGCAATCGACAAGAGCCAGAAAATCACCATGCAGATAATCAGAATCGAACGGAAGGTACTCATGGAAGAACTGATCTGATCGGTATTTGCCAGAAGCTGAATATAGGCCACTTCGCTGTCGGTTGTGGCAGCCAGTGTAATCGAATGAAAGCTGGTCGTGGTTTGCGAATCCGCCACGGTGATTGGCAGAATCTTATCTAATTTGCTGGTGTCCAGCGATAATGCCTGTAATTCATTGAAGCGTCCGCCTAAAACTTCTTTATTCAAAATCTCGCCATCTTTTGACCAGAGGATAACTTGAGTGTTGAAACGATTACCGGCAGGTTTTTCCTTGCGGGTCTCTTCTTCAATCGTCTGATTTAAAAAGGGATCATCTTTTTGGAAACGATCGATTTCCATTTGCAGCAGTCGTTCATCTTGCGCCATTTCCTCTAAGGATACATCAGTTTGTCGATAGGCAGAACGATTCAGCAGTTGCAAGATAATAAAGCCCAACAACAGAAAAATGATCGCAAAGGCACTGACGTTAACGCCAAAGAAATGCCAACGTTGTTTTTTCGATAATTCTTGATTCATAGGCCTACTCCTGCTCTTGCAGCATATAGCCGACATTGCGCAAAGTTTTGAACGCCTGATCCATCCCACTGATCTTTAGATGTTTCCGTAGATGACTCATGTAGACCTCCACCACAGTGATGGTTGTTTCAGAGTCAAAGCCCCAGATGCGGTCAAAAATTTGTTCCTTAGTTAAAATGACGCCTTTATTTTGAATAAAATACAGCAGCAATTCAAATTCTTTTCCTTGGATCGGCAAAACTTCTTCTTGGTAAAGTACTTGATTGTTGGCAAGGTTGCACGTCAGAGTACCGAAAGTGAGAATATTCTCGTCGTATAATCCCAAGGCACGTTTTAACAAGGCTTTGACTCGTAGAATCAATTCCTCACGATAAAAAGGTTTGGTCAAATAATCATCGGCACCTTTTTCAAAGCCCTCGATTTTGTCCTCCAACCCATCCTTTGCCGTTAAAATCAGCACAGGTGTCATGATTTTTTTCTGGCGCAATTCTGCTAAGACCTGATAGCCGTTTTTTTCCGGTAGCATCAAATCCAGTAAGATTAAGTCGTAAACACCGCTTTCTGCTTCAAACAAGCCTTCTTCTCCATCGTAGACCTGCGTGACTTCTCCAAGGGTGGAGATAATTTCTTTAATGTTCTCAGAAAGAACTTGTTCATCTTCAATAACTAAAAATTTGATCATCGCTTTCACCTCTCGGTTATTCTACCATTTTTACCATAAAGATATCTTAACAAACGATCAAAGTCATTCTTTTTCGTTTCTTAAGCTTCAGTTAAGCAAAAAAACATACGCTTGCTACAAGAAAAGCAAGAATGCCGAATGTTGCGGAAATTTTTTTCGCTGAGACCGGTGTTGACTGCAAATTAAAAACGTAAGCATTCGTAAGAGGCTTATAACTACTAGCTAGGGAGGAACAGAAATGAATTTTATGAAACGCGGGCTACAAAGCATCTGGGCAAAAAAAGGACGTAGCCTGTTGCTGATTGCTGTTTTTTCTGCGATCTTGATTTTTGTATTGGCAGGATTGACGATCCGCAGTGCAGCAGAAACAGCGGTAAATAATGCCAAAAAAAGTGTGGGAGCAACGGTAACTCTGTCGGTAAATCGTGAATCGATGTTTAAACAAAAGGAAACTTCTTCTAGCGGCGACACGGAAAGCGAACGACCTGATCCGGGTAGTTTTTCCATGACACCGGTCAATTTGGCGGATGCCGAAAAAATCGCAGCGTTAGCTGGTGTGAAATCCTATTCCTTTGAATCCAGTGCATCTGCGGATAAAAGTACGGGCATTGAACCCATTTCCAGCGAAGAAACCGAAAGTACAGAAACGGAAAGCACAGATACCGAGAATCAAATGGGGGGACCTGGCGGAATGCAGGCACCCGGCGGGGAAACAAGTCAGGGAGATTTTCAAATCACTGGCGTTTCTACCAGTGCTTCTTACAGTGATTTTTCTTCCGGTACCGCAGAATTAGTGGATGGAGAAGCCATTACTACCGAAGATGAAGGCACCAACAATGTTTTGATTGAAAAAGCGTTGGCGGATGCCAATGAATTGGCGGTAGGAGATACATTTAAAATTAAAAACAGCGAGGACGAAGATGTCGAAGTTACTGTCAAAGGCATTTACGAGACCAGTGAGACCGGCGATAGTATGGGAATGAAATTCAACTTCATGAATCCGGCAAATACGTTGATCGCCTCCTATACTTTTGCCAATGACTTAAACGGCGAAGATAGTTCAGATACAATCGATTCAGCAGTATACAACCTAGAAGATCCTCAAGAAATGGCTGCTTTTGTTAAAGAAGCAGAAAAATTAATCGATACGGACACCTTTAGTCTGCAAACCAACGATCAAATGTACCAACAAATGCTGCAACCATTAACGAATGTTTCCAGCTTTGCTAAAAATATTGTTTTACTGGTTGCCGTAGCCGGTGTAATTATTTTGACACTGATCGTGATGATGTCAATCCGCGAACGAAAATATGAAATTGGTGTGTTGCTTTCTTTAGGGGAATCACGGGCAAAAGTTATTTGGCAATTTTTTGTCGAGATTGTAGTTTGTATGGTGGTGGCTTTAGGAATCGCCAGTGTCAGCGGCAATCTTGTCGGTAATGCAGTAGGCAATCAATTGTTGGCACAACAAAGTGAGACCACAACTGCCGCACAGACCCCAGGACAAGGACAAGAAGGCGGTCCTGGCGGACAAGCGCCAAGTGGTGGTCGAGGTGAAATGAAGGGCGTCTCAAGCTTGATGTCCAGTCAAGAAGTGGAAGAGTTGAACATCGCCGTAAAACCAATGGAAATTTTAAGCTTGGCGGGAATTGGTTTAGGCATCAGCATGTTCTCAATCCTACTATCCTCAGCAGGAATCTTACGCTTGAATCCCAAAAAAATATTGATTTCGTAGACTGTCTGTTCCGCTCATTCTATGTTTCATACTGGGATAGGGCGAGAGAATAAAACGAAATTTTCTGTAGGAAAATTTAATACAATAAAACGAACAAGGATGTCAGTTCCACTTATTCCAAGAAGTCTAGTGGAATGATATACGGCGTGAGAATAAAACGAAATTTTCTGTAGGAAAATTTAATACATTAAAACGAACAAGGATGTCAGTTCCACTAATTTCAAGAAGTCTAGTGGAATGATATACGGCGAGAGAAACAACCGAAATTTTCTGCAGGAAAATTTAATACATTAAAACGAACAAGGATGTCAGTTCCACTAATTTCAGGATGCCTAGTGGAATGATATACGGCGAGAGAATAAAACGAAATTTTCTGTAGGAAAATTTAATACATTAAGACGAACAAGGATGTCAGTTCCACTAATTTCAAGAAGTCTAGTGGAATGATATACGGCGTGAGAATAAAACGAAATTTTCTGCAGGAAAATTTAATACATTAAAACGAACAAGGAGGAACATCATGACCTTAAAAACTGAAAATTTAAGCTACTGGTATGAACCGGAAGGCCCGCTTTTTGAAAATGTTTCACTGACCTTTGAACCGGGAAAAATGTATGCAATCTTGGGTTCCAGCGGTTCAGGAAAAACGACTTTTCTCTCATTGATTGCTGGGTTAGATACCCCAAAAGCCGGTACGATTTCATTCAATGACCAATCATTGAAGCAAATCGGATTGCGGGAATATCGTAGAAAAGATGTATCGATCGTTTTCCAAGCATATAATTTACTGCCCTATTTATCTGCATTGGATAATGTTGTGACGGCAATGGCGATTGCTGGTTCTCAACAAGCAGATAAAAAAGCTTACGCACTGGCAAATTTGGAAAAGGTCGGCATCTCGGAGGAATTGGCAACAAAAAAAGTACCTCTTCTTTCGGGAGGACAACAGCAACGAGTGGCGATTGTCCGTGCTTTATGCTGTGAGCACGAGTTGATCGTTGCGGATGAACCCACCGGAAATTTGGATGAGACAACTTCGCAAGATATCGTGAAACTGTTCCAAGAAATTGCTCATGAACAAAAGAAATGCATCGTCTTGGTGACACACGAACAAGAAGTTGCGAAAGCTTGCGATGTGGTGTACGAATTGAAAGACAAAGAATTCAGCGAGTTGGCGCTCGTTTAAGCAACAAACCGTTCCTTTTTTATGAGGGACGGTTTTTTTTTGAAAAAAACGGTATACTTTGGAGCAGATAATACGTTGTATGGGTGAAGGAGGCGAAGAGGTGAAGCAAACCGATGCATTGGATGCATATCTGTTGGAGTTGGGGGAAGAAGTACTGGGAATACTTAAAAAGAAAGGCTTTACGAAAGAAGACGCAGAAGATGCTGTTCAGACAACATTTTATAAAATCTATACACTGTTGCCTTCTATCCAAGAAGACACGCTGCGACCATGGTTTTTTCGAGTTGCACTGAATGATGCAATCGATCTGTATCGAAAGCAAAATCGATTTCAGTCGTTGACGATTGATATTCCTCAAGAAGATCCAGCGATGGAGAAAACAATCGCTGACAAAGAAACCTTGCAACATCTCTTAGAGCCGTTATCCAAGGAAAATCAAGAATTGCTGCTTTTGAAATATTATTATGGGTTTTCTTTAAACGAAATCGGCGAATTTCTTCATATCAAACCAGAAAGTGTGAAAACACAATTATTCAGGCTTCGTAAAAAAATCAAAGAAAGTAGGGAGAAAAATGGATTTAACAAAGGTACTGAAAAAAGCTAAGCGGAAGCAGACCCTTAAAATCATTGCTATTTCATTGGGGGTAGCTTTACTGGTATTAATCGGCGGATATCGGGGGTTAAATTTTTTTGCTGGTAGGAATTCTCAGGAATTGGATCAGGAACTGGTTTTGCACAATATGGTAGCAGAACCAAATGTCAATGTGGATTCTCGGGTGCTGGGGCAATCCAGCAGTACGGGAGGAACCATCGTGACCCATCGTTCAAAAAATATAAATGGGTATCTGGTTCCGTGGAGTACATTGACGAGCTCGTATTCTTTGTTCAACTGGGAGTTAGATTACAATGATCTAGTACCGGGAAGAAAAGGGGAAACCTATGCGTATGATAAGCAAACAAAGCAAAAGCAAGCTGTTTTCTCATTAGATGAAGGAGACAAGAAAATTTATCCCGATGAACTTGCAGATTTAGCGAAATTAGAAGATCAGGTGGCAGAAGTGGCATTGACCTTCGATAAAAACTATACCTATGCGGACATTCAAGAAAAAATTCCAGATACACTTACTGTCGTTTGGCTTTATTTATTTGAAGAAAGCGGCTCGAAGCAACCATTCGGCTTTCAGTTAGAAGAGGAAATACCAACGGAAGATCAGTTTTCAACGTTTATTAAAAATTTGACCGAATACGACAAAGGGAAAAAAATTGCCAGTATTCAAACCTTCTTGAAAAAAGCCAAAGGAAAATCATTTGCTGAGATGCCGATCAAAGGAGTCGTGGTCACTGGGCAAACAAAGAATTTTTCCGGATTAGTGGATGCCAGTTTTATCAAAGGATCATCGGTTGGCGTAACAACGGATATTCTTCCCTATATCACTCCTGAGAAATAATTGAAAAAATCGCTTTTTTCCGTCATACTTAAAACAGGAGTGTGAAAAAAATGCGTTTAGTCATTGACGGAGATGGGTCACCAGTAAAAGAAGAAGTAATCCAATTAGGTAGAGAATATGATTTGCCGGTTTTGATCGTTACTAGTGTGGATCATTATACGCGCAAAGAATACCCGGATTTTGTTCAATTTATTTATGTGGATAAAGGAGCAGATCGTGCAGATTATCGCATCGTGAAGGAAATCCAGCCAGGAGATGTCGTGGTTACGCAAGATTACGGTCTGGCTTCGCTTGTTTTGGGAAAAAAAGCCCATGTGTTTCACCATAGCGGCAAAGAATATCAAATAGAAACCATTGATGAGTTGTTGATGCAGCGGTATCTAGGTGCTCAGATTCGAAAAGCTGGCAAGCGAACGAAGGGACCAAAACCCTTCACCTTAGAAGACCGCCAGCACTTTAAACAGCAGCTGAGTCAATTTTTGCAGTTAAAAAGATAAAAAAATCCTTCTCGATCTGTTTTAATTGATCGAGAAGGATTTTTATTTTCGAAAATAGTGATACAGCAGGCGTAAAAGAGCCAGAAAGAGGAGCGCAAAAACGAAAATATAGCCGCCGATGCCCAAGCGGGTGATCCATTCAGGCTGTTGGGCGGTATTGGTCAGTAATAGGGAAGAACCAATTAAAAGTGCGGAAAGAAAGATTCCTATCACTAGTTGCAGCAGCATTCTTTCTGCTCGTCGCAAAATTTGTTCCTGCTCTTTGAATGCCAAACGGATTTGTCCTTTTCCATGGATTAACGTTTCCAACGCAGAAAGGGTACGGTCCGGTAGCTTGGGTAAGGCTTTGCCGGCTTTTAAAAGATCCAGCGCAGAACGTTTCGTTGATTCCTGCAAGTCAATCCGTTGCAGAAAATATTTTTGGGCAAAGGGCTGAGTAACTTCCATCAAAGAAAGAGAGGGATCTAATTCCTCCACCAGACCTTCTAAGGTACTGAAGGCTTTGATCAGGAGGGTCACTTCTTGGTTCAGTTGCAGATTGTTGGTGTGACAAATAGCGATGACTTCTCCCAGTACTTCCTGCAAATCAATTTCTTTGATGGCTAAATCATAATAATTTTCCAAAAATTCTTCGAGTTCCTGATAAAATTTTTCTTCGCTGAAGGAACCTTCTTTTTTACAAAGACGCAAAACAGCTTTACCGACTTCTTGGGAATCTTGGGTATAGATAGCGATCAGGGTATCTGCCAACCGTGAGCGGAGGTTGTCGTTTAGTCGTCCCATCATCCCAAAATCCAGATAAATCAGTCGATACGGAGGCAGTTCGCTGGTATCTTGCCATTTTAAGGAATAATCCACTCCGCCTAACACACCAACCCGCTTTTTATTGACAAAGGAATGGGCTGCTTCGTCTGGGGTGAGCAGATGGAGAAATAAATTGCCGGGATGAGGATCAGCATGGAAAAAGCCGTCTTCAAAAATTTGTTTCATAAAACTTTCCACTAGCAATAAACCCAACTCTTTTTTCATTTGTCGGTTAGTGACGTTGGAATAAGCAAATTCATTTGCTTCCGCCTCTAAAAGATAGCGGATGCTTTTTCCGGGCATCCATTCCAGCAGAATCACTTTTTTCGTGCAATATTCCGGGTAGACTTTGGGAACTTCAACTTGTTGCCAATGATGATTTTTTTTGTAAAATTCTTCGGCATTTTGACTTTCCTTCAAAAAATCGGTTTCGCTATCCAAAGAATGCCGCACCTCTTTTAATACGCTTTTGATATCGACGACATTGCTTTCTGGAATAAATTTAATCAGCGGCAGTGCTTTTTCAAAAAGTGCCAGATCCACAGCAATTGCTTCGATAATCCCGGGATGCTGTACTTTTACCACCACGACTTGTCCGCTTTTTAATACTGCTTTGTGAGCTTGTCCAATTGAGGCAGAGGCGAAGGGAACCGAATCAAAAGAAGTGAAAATATCCTCTAACGGCAAAGACCATTCCTTTTCCAACAATTGTTTAACCTCGGAGAAATCATCACTGGGAACATTGTCTTGCAGGGATTTAAAGGTTTGCAGGTAAGCAGGATTCAACAAATCAGTTCGTACGGAAAGCATTTGCCCGATTTTAATAAATGTTGGACCTAATTCTTCAAAGGCACGGCGAACCTCTTGGGGATTTTGTTGCTGGCTTAAATTTTGCACTACCCGATACTTCATAAAGACCCGCAAAATTTCTTTCAGGCGTTTGCTTTTTGATTGGGGAGCAGTGGTCATGTGGATAACCTCCTTGCTGGTAGGCGTAGTTTTTGTCTCTTTTCTCAATCATAAGTAGAAAGTGATAATTTTACAACTCATCACCATTTGAACAAGGTGGAAATAAAGCGCTTTTTTCAATTTGGTTGTTCCCATTCGTTATTTTGTGCTAAAATGTGAAAGAATCAAATGAGAAATAACTCTGAGTTACAGGAGGAAAGACGTTTGAAAATCGTTTTATTATATGGCGGTCGCAGTGCGGAACATGAGGTATCCATCTTATCTGCTTATTCCGTTTTACAAGCAATCTACTATGAATATTATCAAGTACAATTAATCTTTATTGCAAAAGATGGAAAATGGATCAAAGGTCCTCTGTTAGAGGAAAAACCAACATCAGAAGACGTGTTGCATGTAACATGGTCTGAAAATGGGGATTCGGGAGAATTTACTGGAACTGTGATCCAACCGGGAATCGAAAAGGAAGAAGGCACGATTGTTTTTCCTTTGCTTCACGGACCAAATGGTGAAGATGGTACGATCCAAGGCTTTTTAGAAACGTTGGATGTTCCTTATGTGGGAGCGGGAGTGTTAACAAGCGCTTGCGGAATGGATAAAATCATGACCAAATACATTTTACAAGCAGCAGGAATTCCCCAAGTGCCGTTTGTACCGGTCTTGAAAAACCAATGGAAAGAAAATCCAAAACAAATTTTTGAACAGTGTGAAGGCACCTTGTTGTATCCAATGTTTATCAAACCGGCAAACATGGGCTCAAGTGTCGGTATCTCAAAAGCTTCAAATCGTGAAGAATTGCAAAATGCGTTGCAAGAAGCGTATCGTTATGATACACGGGCAATCGTGGAACAAGGGATCGAAGCACGGGAAATCGAAGTGGCGATTTTAGGCAATGAAGATGTTCGAACGACTGTACCGGGAGAAATCGTTAAAGATGTCGCTTTCTACGACTATAATTCTAAATATATCGACAACAATATTGTGATGCAGATTCCGGCAGAGATACCGGAAGAAGTGCAGAAAAAAGCACAGGACTTTGCAAAAAATGCCTATATCATGTTAGGTGGCAGCGGTTTGAGTCGGTGCGACTTTTTCCTGACGAACAAAAATGAATTGTTTTTGAATGAGTTGAATACAATGCCAGGCTTTACCCAGTTTAGTATGTATCCGTCTTTATGGGAAAAAATGGGACTGCAATATGGCGATTTGATCGAAGAGCTGATCCAATTAGCGTTGAATCGTTTCAAACAACGGCACCAATTTTTGACAGATGTGAATGAACAGGCGTGAGGAATAATCCTCTACTAATCGTAGCAATGAGGCACAACAACAAAATTCGTTGTGCCTTTTTTTAGTCAAAGGAGAGAACGATGAAATTAACAATCAAAGAAATTGCACAGGTATTAGGATTACCGGAAAGTAGCGACGAACGTGAATTGACGACCGTCGAATTTGACAGTCGCAAAATCACGGAGGGGGCACTGTTTATTCCCTTAGCCGGGGAGCGAGATGGTCATGATTTTGTTCAAGCAGCAAAAGACAATGGGGCAATTGCTACGCTTTGGAGTAAAAAGGAACCGGCAGAAATCAACGGGATGACAGTTTTTTCCGTAGAGAATACGTTGGCGGCTTTTCAAAAACTTGCTGGGTATTATTTGAAAAAAATTGGTCCCCGGGTTGTCGGCATTACCGGCAGCAATGGCAAAACTACAACCAAAGATATGACAGAATCTGTTTTAGCACAAAAATTCAAAACGTATAAAACCCAAGGCAATTACAACAATGATATCGGGTTGCCTTACACGGTTTTTCATACACCGGAAGATTGCGAAATCCTGATTTTAGAAATGGGGATGGATCGTTTTGGTGAAATCAGTGAACTGACGAATTTGGCCCATCCGGAAGTGGCGGCGATCACATTGATCGGTGAAGCACATATTGAAAATCTCGGTTCACGAGAAGGAATCGCTAAAGCTAAAATAGAAATCCTTGAAGGCTTGAAAAAAGATGGATTACTGCTGATTCCTGAAAATGAACCCCTTTTAAAACCATTGGTGGCAGGAATTTCTCAAACCCTGAAAACGTTTGGTGAAAAAGGAGAAATCTCTGGAAAAATCATCGAAGAAACACCATCGGAAACAACCTTTGAGATTGCCGGTGAAGAATTTACGATTCCGGTTTTAGGCAGCTACAATGTCAACAATGCCTTGATTGCTTATGGAGTTGGGAAATACTTTGGTTTGACTATTCAACAAATCAAAAAAGGGTTGGCAGAATTTCAATTGACGAAAAACCGTACCCAATGGTTACATGCCGACAATGGCGCAAAAATTTTAAGCGATGTCTATAATGCCAATCCTACCGCAATGGGCTTGGTTTTAGATACCGTCGGAAATTTAGCGACAGAAGGACGGAAATTAGCTGTTTTAGCGGATATGTTGGAATTAGGACCGGATTCTTCGGCGATGCATGCCGCAATGTACCGACATCTTTCTTCTGCCTTTTCTGTTGTTTTTCTCTACGGCACAAAGATGCATGCTCTGGCGCAGGAAGTGAAAAGCAATTTGCCGGAAGTTGAGGTACAGTATTTTTCTAAGGAAGAAAAACCCCAGTTGATTCAAGCAATCCAAAAAGAATTACTGCCAACGGATATGATTGTTTTAAAGGGCAGTAATGGAATGGGTCTGAACGAAGTTGTGGAAGAATTGCAAAAAGCGTAGAAATAATTTGAAAACTTGCTGAAAATTTCATAATGTGTTAGAATTGTCTAATGCCGAAAGATGAAGTAAAAATTGGAATACAATTAAGTAAGAATGCTTTTATGATAATAAAAGGCCGAACGGGAATCGTTTGGCTTTTCTAATGCCTTCGAGAAGCGGATTTTTCGGTGTTGAAGTGTTTGCTGGATGTGTAGGGACCATCTCCGGGGAACATGGAAAAAGATGAACGCTTCAAAAAAAAGAGCGAACGGAAAATCCGGAAAGCTCACAAAAATGGCGTACGAGCGCCTGCAAAAAATGAAAGTGCCTGTCGATGGGAATTTTTTTAAGAAATTCCGCAGACATGTAGTAGATACTCTGGCAATTATTTTTTGCTGCAAGCGAGTGACGTGCGACCTTACCTAGGAGGATACATTTGAAATTTAAAGAACTAGATTTATCACCAGAATTGTTGAAATCTGTGGAGCGTGCCGGCTTTGAAGAAGCAACACCTATCCAGGAAACAACGATTCCCCTTGCATTAGACGGAAGAGATGTTATTGGACAAGCTCAAACCGGTACTGGGAAAACAGCGGCGTTTGGTTTACCAATGCTTGAAAAAATTGATACTGCAAACCGTGACCTGCAAGGATTAGTTATCGCACCAACGCGGGAACTAGCTATCCAAACACAAGAAGAACTTTTCCGTTTAGGCAAAGACAAAAAAATTCGCGTACAAGCAGTTTATGGTGGCGCAGATATCGGCCGTCAAATCCGCGGCTTGAAGGATCATCCACATATCGTTGTGGGAACTCCTGGCCGGATGTTGGACCATATCAACCGCCACACATTGAAATTAGCAACAGTTGAAACATTAGTCCTAGATGAAGCGGACGAAATGCTGAATATGGGCTTTTTAGAAGATATTGAAAAAATTATTGCCCAAGTCCCTGAAAAACGCCAAACGTTGCTCTTTTCTGCAACGATGCCACCAGCAATCAAGAGTATCGGTGTCAAGTTCATGAATAATCCTGAACATGTCAAGATTAAAGCAAAAGAAATGACTGCTGACTTGATTGATCAATACTATGTACGGGCAAAAGAATTTGAAAAATTCGATGTTATGACTCGTTTATTCGATGTTCAAACCCCTGAATTGACAATCGTCTTTGGTCGGACCAAACGCCGGGTAGATGAATTGGCTCGCGGTTTAGAAGCGCGGGGCTACAAAGCAGAAGGAATTCACGGTGACCTTTCTCAACAAAAACGGATGAGCGTTTTGCGTTCCTTCAAGAGTGGTCATTTAGATATTTTGGTAGCGACAGACGTAGCTGCTCGTGGATTGGATATCTCTGGTGTCACTCACGTGTACAACTATGATATTCCTCAAGATCCTGAAAGTTATGTTCACCGGATCGGTCGGACAGGACGCGCCGGTAAAGGTGGAATCTCCGTAACCTTTGTTACTCCAAATGAAATGAGCTACTTGCATGTCATTGAAAATCTAACAAAAAAACGGATGACACCTTTACGTCCACCAACCGAAAAAGAAGCCTTCAAAGGACAACTTGGGGCTGCTATGGAACAAATTGAAGAAAAAATGGATGAAAACGGCTTGGATAAATATTTGCAAGCTGCGGATGATTTAGTGGAACGTTATTCAGCACAAGATTTGGCTGCTTTATTGTTAAAAACAGTCGCAAAAGATCCTTCTGATGCCGTACCGGTTAAAATTACGCCAGAACGTCCATTGCCTCAAAACAAAAAAGGCGGATTCAATAAAGGCGGCAATGGTCGTCGTAGCAACAGCAGTAATCGTGGACGCAATGATGGAAACGGTGGCGGAAGCGGCCGTAAACCAAACAAGAGCAACTACAACAGCAATAAAGAAGGCGCGCGTAAAAACAGCCGCCGCAGCAACGATAAAAAGCGCGGATTTGTTATTCGCAACAACCAAGACTAATCGTTGAAAGTAAGCAAATTTAATCATTTGCTTACTTTTTTTGTTTTCAAGAGGTATTTTAATGGTTTTTGAAAAGAATTTTGGTAGAATGGGAGTAGTTTTAAAAGGAGTCGAACCGAATGATCAAAGGAATCGGCATTGATGCGGTGGAACTACATCGCATGAAAAAAATTATTGAAGAAAAGCCTCAATTTATCCGACGGGTGCTGACGGAAGCGGAACAAGCCGCTTTTTCACAGTTGCCCATAAAACGACAGATCGAATATCTGGGGGGACGGTATGCCTGCAAAGAAGCTTTTTCAAAAGCTTGGGGTACCGGTATCGGAAAATTAGCTTTTCACGATTTAGAAATTTTAGCGAATCAAACAGGCGCACCGGTCGTGACACGGTCCCCCTTTAGCGGCAAGGTCTTTGTCAGTATTACCCATACTGAAACGACGGCGATGGCGCAGATTATATTAGAAGAGTAGAAGGAAGGTTTTTCGATGAGCGTTTCATACCATCGACCCACGCAAGCGATTATTCATACGACAGCAATCACTGAAAATGTGGCAAATGAACGCAAACGAATGCCCAAGGAACAGGATTTGTTTGCTGTTGTAAAAGCAAATGGCTATGGACATGGCGCAATTGAAACAGCGAAAGCTGCAAAAAAAGGTGGAGCAAGCGGTTTTTGCGTAGCTACTATTGATGAGGGCATTGAATTACGAGAAGCGGGCTTTACAGAACCAATTCTGATTTTGGGCATCGTTGAAGTGATGTATTTGTCGGTGGTTAGTGAATACGATCTTTCCTTCCCTGTTGGAACGATGGATTGGCTTGAAGCTGCGGCAAAAAAATTAATGGAAGCTCCTGTAAAAAATCCGTTGAAGATTCATATCAAGGTGGACACCGGCATGGGGCGAATCGGATTTTTGAAACCGGCTGAAGTTGACGAAGCCGCGACTTTTGTCGAAGCACAGCCCCAAATGTTGTGGGAAGGAATTTTCACCCATTTTTCTACAGCAGATCAAGCAGACGACAGCTATTGGCAAATGCAAAATCAACGGTTCCAAGAGGCATTGAAACCATTGGCTCATCTGCCGCGTTACGTGCATGTCAGCAACAGTGCAACGGCTCTGTGGCATGAGGAAGCGATTGGCAATATGGTTCGGTTTGGAATCGCGATGTATGGCTTAAATCCTTCCGGACATGCCTTGACAGAAACCTATCCTTTAGTACCGGCAATGGAGCTGACTTCGGAATTGATCCAAGTAAAGCACCTGAAAAAAGGAGAAGGCATTGGTTATGGGGAAACTTATGTCACTCCTGAAACAGAATGGATCGGTACGGTCCCTGTCGGCTATGCAGACGGTTGGCTGAGAAAAATGCAGGGATTCTACGTTTTAGTAGCAGGACAGCGCTGTGAGATCGTGGGACGGGTTTGCATGGATCAGTTTATGATTCGTCTGCCGCAGGAATTTGAAGAAGGAACGCTGGTGACCCTGATTGGCAGCAACCAACAGGAAACAATTACAATGCAGGATGTTGCGGATCATTTAGGCACGATCCATTACGAAGTTGCCTGCACGATTTCCCAACGTGTTCCTCGAAACTATACAAAATAAGGATGATAATGAGATGGTGAAACGTGGAGATGTTTATTTCGCGGATCTTTCTCCGGTGATTGGATCAGAGCAGGGGGGGATTCGCCCGGTTCTTGTGATCCAAAATGATCGCGGCAACCATTTTAGCCCAACGGTTATTATTGCGGCTATTACGGCGAAAATGGCCAAACCCAAGCTTCCCACCCATATCGGGATCAAAGCGATGGAAAAAGGAATTGGCAAGGATTCAGTGATCTTGATGGAGCAAATCCGCACAATAGATAAAAGTCGATTAAAAGATAAGGTCTGTCATCTTGATGTTCAAATCATGGAAGAGGTCGATCGCGCCTTGCGAATCAGCGTGGGGATCGAGGAATACGCTCTTGTCGATAGACATACATAATAGAGCTGGACACTTGTGTTCAGCTTTTTTCTTAGATATAAAAAAGAAAGGAAGAAAATGATGGGGATAGCCGTTGTCGTTTTAACAGGAGTCTTGCTGCTGGCTTTTAGTTGGCAAAAGATTAGACAGCTAAAAAAAGGACCAGAGCAGCATATCTATTGTCTGTTTTCAGCAACGGAGGAACAGCCGGAAACAGATAATTTTTCTCGTTATTATGGAATTTTCCAAGTAGCCGAGCAGGAGATTCGCTTAGAGATTCCCTACCAACTATTTTTACAACATCAAGGACCGGAGCGGGGAGAATTGATTTTTCAGAACGACCGATTTATTGCCTTCAAAAAATGAGTAGTTGGCAGGAGGCGGGTGCCTAAAAACGACTGTCAAAAAAACAGCAGAAAAAGTAAAAAAAGTCTTAAGAAATCAGTAAAAGAAACAACTTGAAAAGGATTTCATCTTTGACAGATTTCCTAAATTGTCAAAAAAATTTTGACCGGTGATTGGGAAAAGTTGGAATGATCTAAATTTCGTGATACAGTATGACAGCTGGAAAAAATAAAGGATGAGATAGATGAATCATATAAAAAACACATTGCACTTATACAAATTAGATTGGAAACGAATCTTTAAAAATCCTATGGCAACCTTTTTAATCATTGCGTTGGCCATTTTACCTTCTCTTTATGCATGGTTCAACATTAAAGCCTTGTGGGACCCGTATTCAAATACAGGAGAGCTACCGATTGCGGTTTATAGTGCCGATCAGTCGACGACTTTTCAAGGAAAAGAAATCGCCATTGGGAAAGAAGTTCTTGATGAACTCCACGACAATAAACAGCTTGGTTGGCAGTTTGTTGATTCTAAAAAAGCGTTGACTGAAGGGGTAAAATCCGGAAAATACTATGCCGGAATTTATCTGCCGAAGGATTTTTCGGAGAATTTGTTGAGCTTTGTTTCAGGAGAGATCAATAAACCAAAAATCGAGTATTATATCAATGAAAAAATCAACGCCATCGCTCCTAAAATTACAGATAAAGGGGCTTCTAGCTTACAGGATCAGATTTCAGAAAACTTTATCAAGACAGCCAGTTCCACCTTGTTAAAGGTATTCAATGAAATCGGGTATGACATTGATTCAAATCTGGTCAGCATCAACAAAGTGAAAAATCTGATTTTGGAAACAGATGAGAACATCGATACCATTGACGGCTACACGAAACAAGTTGTTGAACTGCAAGAAAAAATGCCTGAGATTAAAGAAAAAATCGCAAAAGCCGAAGAATTTGTCGATTATGTGCCAAAAGTTGATGAAATGGGTGACAAGTTGCTGGCATTGAATGAAAAAATGCCGGAATTAAAAAAACAGGCAAGCATTATTTTGACTTTGCAGGAAAAGATTCCTGAAATCCAAAATGCCGGCAAACAATTGGCAGCAGTCGATGCCGACTTTGATGACATTGAACAAACCATGACTGAAGGAATCAGCGAAGCCAAATCTGGGTTGGAGATTATTCAACAAGTCCAAACAATCCTTCCTGATATAAAAAAATTAGGAAACCAAGCAGATCAGTTAGCTGCGACAACGGAAGAGGGAGCAACGAAGCTGCAAGAAGCAATCCCAAGTATTACTTCCAGCGTTTCGGTAACCTTAAATGCTATTAGCCAAGTGGCTACGACGACCTCCTCCATCGTAAGCAGTATCAATCAAGCGTTAACGGATAATCAACTGACAGACGTCGAAAAACAACATATCAGTCAGGTTATTCAAGATTTTAAAGACAACATTGCCCGTCAACAAACGGCAATTACCGATTTAGTGACCTTTCTGACCCGACTGCAAGAAGCGGCTGGAAATCAGTCCTTGCAAGGAATCATCGAAAAATTGAATCACGCCAATGATTTGCTGGGAGACTTTTCTAAACGTTTAACAACATTGGATGGTTTGATAAAAAATGGGAATAGTACCGCTATTCAAAATTATCTGGGAGAAATCGAATCTGCCGCAACTGCAGTGGCAACGTTTGTTGACAGTATTGATGTTGACACGGTTGGAAAAACCGTGAGTGATATTTTGACAAAATTAGTAGCCGCTTTGTCAACAGCACAAGATGCATTGGAAAAAGCACAAAAAATTGATTTCGATTCTCTGCTGAATGCTACTGAAAAAACGGTTGCGAATGCCATCGGCTTATTAGAAAAATACCAAAAAGATATGCCTGCGATTCGCCAGGAAGTCCATGATGCCAATACGATGTTGAATGGGCATATGACAGAAATCGTGGAGGGCATCAATAAAGGTGCCGATTTATATAAGAATGAATTGCCTGTTTTGGAACAAAAATTAGGTCTTGCTGCTGATTTTCTTGAAAACGACTGGCCAACAGTGAAAAAAGAAATCACTTCAACAATGAACATGGTGGATGAAAAACTACCGGAAGTTGAATCAGCATTAAATGCCGCCGTAGAATTAATCAATAATGACTGGCCTACCTTGAAGACCGGACTTCATAAGGCTGCGACTGCTATTCGTGCAGGAGAAGAGGAAGTCGATCTTGGGGAAATCATTAAGCTATTGAAACTGGATGCTCAAAAAGAGAGTGATTTCTTTACCAAACCGGTGGAATTGCAAACCAATCAAATCTATCCTATTGCCAACAACGGTTCGGCAAGTACACCTTTTTATACGGCACTGTGTTTATGGGTAGGTGCATTGCTGCTGTCTAGTGTAGCAACTACGGAGTTTCATTTGGAAGGCTCGGACAAAAAGAAATACACCAAACGTGAAACCTTTACAGCGCGGATGTTGACCTTTTTGACGATGGCTCTTTTCCAAGCCTTGATTGTTACATTGGGAAATTATTTCTTGTTGGGAGTGGATGTTCATAATCCCTTCTATGCGGTACTCTTTGCTTTGATTGTCGGGCTGGCCTTTATGATGATTGTGTATGTTCTATCAGCCCTTTTCGGCAATATTGGTAAAGGAATTGCGATTATTTTACTGGTGCTGTCGATTTCTGGTGGTGGCGGAAATTATCCGATTCAAGTATCCGGTAAATTCTTCCAATTTATCAATCCTTTGTTGCCTTTCACTCACGCAGTCAATCTTTTGCGGGAGCCGGCAGGAGGTATCTACTGGCCAAATGCAACAGCCAATATTTTGATTATGGTCGCATTGTTCGTAGTATTTGGATTGTTGGGAACATTCGTTTATCCTTATCTTTCTGAAATGACGCGAAAATTGGCGAAGGTTTCCAAAGAAAGCCATTTCTTCCATTAATAAAAACAAGCTGAAAATCAACGTGAGAAACGGAGGATTTTCAGCTTGTTTTTTTCGGTTAACGATTTTTATTTTTGCTTGTATCGGAAGAATTCTTTTTTTCAAAAATGAAAGGTTTTTTCTGCGGATTTTCATTGACATTTTCAAGAGGGAAGCGTAGCATACAGTCTTGGCTGTGGGAAAAAACAGTCTTTTGTGTAAAGAATATTGGAGGGAGAAAAGTGGAATATTTAAAACGTTTGCTGGTAGGACGTCCGCTGAAATCGGCTGAAAATGATGAGCACAAATTAAGTCGCTTTGCCGCTTTAGCGTTGTTATCTTCTGATGCCTTGTCGTCTATCGCTTATGGTACAGAACAAATTGTTGTCGTGTTGGTGGCTCTTTCGGCAGCAGCTATCTGGTATTCATTGCCAATTGCCGCCTTTGTTATTATTTTATTGATTTCATTGACCTTATCTTATAGACAAATCATACATGCTTATCCTCATGGCGGGGGAGCATATGTTGTAAGCAGCGAGAATCTGGGGAAAAATGCTGGTCTAATTGCTGGTGGCTCATTATTGATCGATTATATGCTGACGGTGGCAGTTTCGGTTTCTGCCGGTGCTGAAGCCATCACGTCGGCGATACCAGCGCTGTATCATCATCAAGTAGCAATCTCGGTAATCATCGTTTTATTGATTATGATGATGAACTTGCGGGGGTTGCGGGAATCCGCCAGCTTCTTAATGCTGCCGGTGTATACCTTTATTGCTGTGATTACGATTTTGATTCTGGTGGGCTTATTTAATATTGTGACCGGTGCACAACCTCTACAGGCAACAGCTTTGCCTGGTGCAACAATTCCCGGGATTTCGATTGCTTTGATTTTACGGGCATTTTCTTCTGGTTCTTCTTCCTTAACCGGGGTGGAGGCCATCAGTAATGCGGTACCTTTCTTTAAAAAACCCCGGGCAAAAAATGCTGCGGGAACGTTGGCATTGATGTCATCAATCTTAGGTTTCTTCTTTGTAGGAATTACGTTTATCAACTACTGGTACGGAATTGTTCCAAAAACAGAAGTAACCGTGTTGTCACAAATTGGACAAGCCGTGTTTGGTCATGGCTTCATGTTCTACGCCTTACAATTTACGACAGCACTGATTTTAGCGGTCGCTGCCAACACTGGGTTCTCCGCTTTTCCGGTTTTGGCCTATAATTTGGCAAAGGATAAATTCATGCCGCATATGTACCAAGATCGCGGGGATCGTTTAGGTTATTCCAATGGGATCATGACATTGGCAGCCGGCTCGATCGTGTTGTTGTTTATTTTCCAAGGATCTACGGAACGATTGATCCCGCTTTATTCCATCGGGGTGTTTATTCCCTTTGCTTTATCACAAACCGGAATGGTCATCAAGTGGCACAAGGAAGGAAAAGGCTGGCTTTCAAAATCGATTGCCAATATTGTCGGGGCATTTATTTCTTACGCGATCATTATTATTTTATTTGCCTATCGTTTAGGAGACATTTGGCCTTTCTTCATCATCATGCCAATTTTATTGCTGATCTTTTATAAAATTCATGACCATTACAAAAAAGTTGCGGAGCAATTACGCTTGGAAGATGATGTTGCGTTGCACACCTACGATGGCAATACTGTTATTGTTTTAGTGGGGAATGTTACTCGGGTAAATGTCGGTGCGTTGAATTATGCCCAATCGATTGGCGATTATGTGGTGGCGATGCACGTTTCTATGGACGAAGATATCGAAAAAGAGCGGGAGATCGAAAAAGAATTCAAGGAACGTTTTCCAGAGGTTCGTTTTTCAGTCGTTCATTCCTCCTATCGTTCGATTGAAAATCCAATCATCCGCTATGTAGATTTAGTAAGTAAGAATGCTGCAAAACACAACTACACCACAACAGTCATCGTGCCGCAGTTTGTTCCACGGCGAGGCTGGCAAAATATTTTGCATAACCAAACCAGTTTGCGTCTACGCCTGCGACTTTCTTGGCGGGAAAAAATCGTAGTGGGAACATACAGCTATCATTTGAAAAAATAAAAACAAAAAAATTCGCGGGATTCCCTGCGAATTTTTTTGTTTCTTCAATCTTAAGAACGTTTGCTGGCAGGATCAAGTTTACGCTCGATGATCCCCAAGCCCCAATCAGTGATAATTGCCATCAAAGCAGTTGGCAGTGCACCGGCTAAGATAATCGAAGCACCATCTGTGGCGTTGGTTCCGCGAATGATGATATCTCCTAAACCGCCGGCACCAACAAAGGCTCCGATGGCGGTGATTCCGATTGCTACCACCAATGCATTACGAATTCCCGCCATGATGACGGAAACAGACAAAGGCAGTTCGATCATATAAAGACGTTGGAACGCCGTCATACCCATGCCTTTACCGATATCCAATGCATTACGATCCACCTGAGTCATGCCGGTGTAGGTATTCTTGATGATCGGCAGCAAAGAATAAAGAAAGACCGTAACGATTACGACATTTACCCCCAGTCCTAAGCCAATCATCAAAATGGAAATCATGGCTAAGGAAGGAACCGTTTGGATGATATTCGCAAAACGAATCACCCAGTTTGCCAAGCGGCGTCTTCTGGAAATCAGAATGCCGATGGGAATGGCAACAATGGCCGCAAAAATCACTCCGTAGATCGATAACAAGAAGTGACGGATAAATTGACTGAATACATAGGCGCCATTTTCTCTAAAATAATAAACAAATTGTTCCAGCAAGTTCATATCTTGTAAATTCATCTCATCACTCCTCTTCGAAATAATTGTTTTTTTCTAAAAATTCTTGGGCAACAATACTTGGTTCGACCAAATTGTTGTCAGCCTCGTAATTCAACTCTTGCATTTGTTTCGTATCGATTTTTCCGGCAAGTTTTTCAATTGCCGCGTTTAATTCTGGTGTGTCCTTTAACAATTGATCGTCAACAATCGGCGCAGCATCATAAGGGGGGAAGAAACGCTTGTCATCTTCCAACATCACCAAATCATAACTACCGATCCGTCCATCGGTGGAGTAGCCCAGAACGATATCCATTTTTCCGGCAGCTACCGCATCGTAGACCAAACCGATTTGCATCGGTAAAATCGAATCAAAGGCAAAGCCATATTCTTCTTTAAAGCCTTCGTAGCCGTCCCCTTTTCGAGTGATCCAGGAAGTATCCACACCTGCCACCAATTCATCCGCTACGTCCTGTAAATCGCTGACGGTTTTTAAATTGTATTTTTCCGCAGTATCCTTACGAACTAAGAAGACATAGGTATTATCAAAGCCATAGGAAGGAAACCAAGTTTGATTGTAGCGTTTTTCAAATTCCGTTTTCACTATATTGAAAGCTTCTTTGGGATCTTTTACCGGGTCCATTCCCAAAGTGGAGGTTAAATCGGTCCCGGTATAGCGGGCGGCCGAAATTTGTGCATCCCCGTTCATCATCGCTTGGTTATTGATGGTGGTAGTAGCCAAGTTGTTGATGATTGTGGTTTTTTTATCGGTATAATGTTCCACCATTCCGGCAACTAAACTCGCAAGAATTTGTGACTCCGACGTGATTCCACCAGTAATTGCGATTGTGTTTTCATCCGCATTTGATGAAAGCCCCGGCAAGGAACAGCCAGCCAGTAACAGCACTGTGCTGAAAGCCAAAAGGAATTGTTTTAATTTTCGTTTCATTCGTCTGCCTCCCTTAACGCTTTAGGAGTCAAGCGTGTTTCTAAAAGTCCGAGTAAAAAATCTGCCAATAAGGCTAAAATCGTTACCGGGATCGTTCCGGCAAAAATCAAATCCGGTTGATAGTTGTTCAATCCGCTAAAGATCATATCACCCAAGCCGCCAGCTCCGATGTAAGAAGCCAAGGTTGCCCAAGCGATAACGTAAACTGCGGCTAACCGAATTCCTGCCATGATGGTCGGTGTAGCGATGGGCAACTCCACACTTAAAATGGATTGGATATTGGTCATTCCCATGCCTTTGGCGACATCTCGATAATTGCTGTCGACATTTTTCATCCCGATATAGGTATTCCGCAAAATCGGTAATAACGAATAAATGAAGAGGGCGATGATCGCAGGTGTTTTACCAACCCCAAAAAAGGGAATCATCAAAGCAAGCAATGCTAAAGATGGAACAGTCTGCAATGCACTGGTGACACTGATTACTACGCTGGCAACTCTTGGCAGTCGTGTAAGAAGCACGCCTAATGGAACGGCCAACAAAATACCCAGCCCCAATGAAAAAGCAGAAATATACAGATGTTCGGAACCTCGGGCTAGAATCTGGGGACCGTAAGTAGAAAAGAAATCTGCCATGAAAATCAGGCCTCCTCTTTCGTTGATTCTGCCGCTTGGCTAAGGGTATTCTCCTCACCCCAAATAACATCATAAACAATATCAACAAGGGAAGCACGGGTCAAAATACCCACCACGCGATTTTGATCGTCCACTACCGGCACGTATTTCAACCCGCGTTTTAAAATCCGTTGCAAGGTATCACGCAGCAATGCTGATTTTTTCACATAGAAAACATCTTTATTTAAAATATCGCCAACACTGGAAACTTTGCTACGTTTACGATCAAGAGTTTCTACATCGATGAAGCCTTTAAGAATATTCGAGTTATCGGTGACCAGCAAGGTATCGACACGTTTTTCGCGCATCAAACGGATGGCTTCTTGCAGGGATTTTTCAGGGGTGATGGTAATGGCTGTGTTCAGCATCACTTCGCCGACTGTGGTGACGTCCGGCTTGGTTTGAAGGAGTCGGTCTTCACCGATTAGTTCTTCAACAAACTCATTTGCTGGATTGCGTAAGATATTTTCCGGTGTATCAAACTGGATTACTTTGCCTTCACTCATGATGACAATCCGGTTTGCTAATTTTAATGCTTCATCCATATCGTGGGTAACGAAGACGATCGTTTTCCCTAAACGTTCCTGTAAATCTTTGACTAAATCTTGCAGGGAGTCCCGAGTGATGGGATCAAGCGCACCGAAAGGTTCATCCATCAGCATGATATCTTGATTGGCTGCCAATGCCCGAACAACACCAATCCGCTGCTGCTGACCACCAGAGAGTTCATTTGGGTACCGATCCAGCATTTCCCGCGGCAGTTCCACTAAGTCGATCATTTTTTCTGCGGTTTTATTCCGCTCATCATCACTGACCTTCAATAATTTTTGTACCAGTGTAATGTTTTCCCGAATCGTCATATGGGGCATCAAGCCGATATTTTGGATGACATAACCGATTTTCCGGCGCAATTCAACAGGATTGATCTCTTGGATATCCTTGTCATTGATTAAAATTTTTCCTTTGGTCGGTTCGTTCATTCGATTAATCATCCGCATGCAGGTAGTTTTTCCGCTGCCGCTGGTTCCGATAAAACAGATGAATTCACCCTTTTCAAAGGAAAGGTTAATATCTTCGACGGCTACTTTTCCGCCCTTGTAAATTTTTGTTACATGTTGAAATTCAATCAACGTCTCTCACCTCTATTTTTACTATTTCCAATTAATGCTTTCCTTACTAGTATGCACGAAAAAAGCGTTTCTCACAAATTTAATGATTTTTCTCGTTATTTTTCGCCAAAAATAAACGTGTATTTTTTTATTTTTTAGCGAAATGCAACCGTTTTATAAAAGTGAAAAAATGAACAAGCCGAAACATGAAACAACACGTCAGACAAGGGTTCAAGTAACATGCGGGGGTGAGCTTTTGTTTGACAAGCAGAAAGGGGTCGGCTAAACTTCAACTAACAAATTTTTAGAAAATTCAAAAATCGACGGGAGAAGATGAGATGAGTAGAAAAGGGATTTGGGCTAAGGTAATCGTTTCTGGTGTCATAGGTACGTTGTTTTTGGCAGGTTGTGGACAAAAAAAAGAAGCCGGTAAGGATAAAAAAAGTGAACAGATTTTCAGTCAAACGGTACCTACTGAATTGACGTCTGCCGATCTTTCTGTCGTTACCGATACAATCAGTTTTGGAATTTTGAATAATACCAATGAAGGCATCTACCGTTTAGATAAAGACAATAATCCGCAACCGGCAGGCGCCAAAGAAATGGCGGAGGTTTCGACCGATGGAAGAACCTACACGATTCATTTGCGGGATACCAATTGGTCTAATGGCGATCCAGTCAAGGCTGGAGATTATGTGTATGGCTGGCAACGAACCGTCGATCCAAAAATGGCGTCACAGTATGCCTTCATGTTTAGCTCGGTTAAAAATGCCGATGCCATCAACCAAGGAAAAGCGGAATTGGATACATTAGGTATCAAAGCCTTGGATGATACCACCTTAGAAATTCAATTGGAGCAGGCAACACCGTATTTTCCATATTTGTTGGCTTTTCCCTCCTTCTTTCCACAAAATAAAGGCGTTATTGAAGAATATGGCGATCAATATGCCGCTACTAGCGAAAAATTGGTTTCAAATGGTCCCTTTGTTTTGACGGATTTTGACGGACCGGGGGTAGATACAGATTGGACACTGAAAAAAAATAAGGAATATTGGGATGCCGACACGGTCCAATTGACTGAAATCAATTATACAGTGGTCAAAGAGGCCTCCACCGCCTTGAATCTTTTCAATGACGGACAGGCAGAAGACGTGACGTTAAATGGGGAATTGGCCCGACAAAAAGCCAATGATCCGGAATATGTTTCTTTGCCCATCGCTTCGACCACTTATTTGGAATTCAATCAAGCAACGCCGGATTCTCCTTTTAAAAACAGCAATGTTCGAAAAGCAATTTCCTATGCTCTCGACCGTAAAAGCATCGTCACGAATATTTTAGGCAACGGCTCAATTGCCTCTACCGGTTTTGTTCCCAGTGGAATGTCCTTGAATCCAGAAACCAAAACTGATTTTACTGAAGACACAAAGGCAACCTTGAGCTACGATGAAAAACAAGCCCAAACTTATTGGGAAAAAGCCAAAAGTGAACTGGGTATTGAGAAATTGTCCTTCAAACTTCTTTCTTCTGATGTGGATTCAACCAAAAAAATTACGGAGTATATCAAAGGACAGTTGGAAGAAAAATTACCGGGAATAACTATCGATTTAAATCCTGTCCCCATCAGTGTGCGGCTTGAACGGGCAAACAGCGGGAATTTTGAAGTGGTGATGAACAACTGGGTGGCCGATTATGCCGATCCAAGTTCTTTCCTTGATTTATTTGTGACTGGTAGTCCTTATAACCGAGGAGATTATTCCAGCAAAGCCTATGATAAAGCTGTTGAATCAGCTTCGTTAGCGGATGCTACCGACGAAGCTGCCCGCTGGCAGGATTTACTGACAGCCGATCAGATTTTAAATGAAGATATGGGTATCGTTCCGATTTATCAATCAACAGAAGCCCATTTGCGTTCAGAAAAAATCAAGGGAATCGTAACCCATGCGGCAGGTGCTCAGTATGACTATAAATGGGCCTACGTCGAGTAACAAGAAGGAGATCATGGCAAGTGAAAATCAAAGAAATAAAAACGCAACTCATCCCGATTCAACTTAATGCACCTTTTAAAACTGCCTTGCGGGAAGTCAATGCAGTGGATGTGATTCGAGTAAAGATTTATTTTGACAACGGGGTGGTTGGTATCGGGGAAGCCGCGCCGACAAAAGCAATTACCGGAGACACCGAAGCATCGATTTTAAAAACCATTAACAAAAGTTTTAGCCCATTTCTAATTGGAAAAGAAGTTGATGGAGAGCTGACAATTTTAGACGAAATGAAGCAATTGGTCTCCGGTCAAACCAGTCCCAAAGCAGCGATGGATATTGCTTTGTTTGACGGATTGGCAAAAGCGGCGAAACAACCGCTATATCGCTACCTTGGTGGAAATACGCCACAACTGACAACTGATTTTACCATCAGCATTGCCAGCCGGAAAAAAATGGTGGCTGATGGGGTTGCCAAGGTCAATGACGGGTTCACGTCGTTGAAAATCAAACTGGGTTTGGATGATGTGGCAGAAGAAGTTGCCAAGATCCGTTGTATGAATGAAGCTTTAGAAGGGAAAATTCCTTTTCGTATTGATGCCAATCAAGGGTGGACAAAGGAAGAGGCGGTCCAAATTTTAGCTGAATGGCAGGATATTCCAATCGATTTTGTAGAACAGCCGGTGAAAGCACATGATTTTGCTGCACTGAAATATGTGACAGAACGTTCCACGATTCCCATCATGGCAGATGAAAGTTTATTTGGCTTTACCGATGCAAAAAAACTGCTAGAAGAACAGTGCTGTGATCTATTGAATATCAAGCTGATGAAAAGCAGCGGCATCAAAGAAGCCATCCAAATTTTTCAATTGGCACAACACTATCGGATTCCCTGCATGGTGGGTTCCATGATCGAAGGCTATGCCGGAATGGCTGCTGCCGCCCATTTCGCAGTCGGTATGAAAGACATGGCTTATTGTGATTTGGATGTACCGTTCATGTGGCAGCAAACTGCCGATTTGGCAGAAAAAAGCGGCCTGCACATTCGTCCCGGAAATTTAGCGTTAACAGATGGCATTGGTCTAGGAATCAAATAGGTAGAAGGTGAAAAAGTGAAAAAAGTCCAAGTTCCCCAAACATTTTTATGGAAACAGCCAGAAAATAATGCTGTCCTTGCAGAAATCAAAAATAAAGCCGCAGAAAAACCGTATTTTTTAACAGCGGATTCCGCCATGACCTTGTATCGGGAAAAGCTGGTGGATTCCCAGTTGTTGTATGGTGAAGAAGTTGAGGTGCTTGCCAAAACGGGTGAGTGGACACAGGTTCTCGTGCCTACACAGCCGGTAGAAAAGGGTGTTGGCTACAAAGGGTGGATTCCCAGTAAGGATTTGCTGGAAGTCCCTGCACCAAAAAAAGACTTCCCTAAAGTCGCCGTTGTCTCACCCAGTGCCACACTTTCTTTTGACGAAAAAAACGATAAGAAAAAAATCCGAGTAGTTTTTGGCACCGTTCTGCCATTGCTTTCGGAAGAAACGGATTTTGTTGTGGAGACCCCTCACGGTACAGCGCATTTGGCAAAAAAAGAGGGGCAGCGCTTGGATCAGTACAGCGGCGTGCAAAAAGCACAAAATATGATTCAGCTCGCGCAGTATTTTTTAGATTTGCCTTATGTTTGGGCGGGAATTGGCGGCACGGGTTTTGATTGTTCCGGTTTTGTGTATAGTCTGCATCGGGTCAACGGGATGCAACTGCCTCGTGATGCCCATTTGCAAGCTATTGCCGGGGAAAAAATCGAGTTTGCGGATGCTCAAGCCGGTGATTTACTATTTTTTGCCTATGAAGAAGGGAAAGGCTTTGTCCATCACGTAGGTATGTATTTGGGAAATGGAGCAATGATTCATTCTCAAACGCCCGGCTCGAAGGTAATGATCACAAAAATTGCCGGTACGAAGTATGAAACTGAATTGAGTGAAATCAGAAGGTTTTGGAAAAAGTAGAAAAAGACTCTTGACATTTTCAGAAAAAGTAATTAGAATATTCAAAACAATAGTGATAAAAGTAATGATAAGAAGTAGTAGATTATCCCATGAATTCAGAAAGCTGCCGGTTGATGAGAGGCGCATTCATCTAATAATCGAATTCCTCTTTGAACTTCGCACCGAATGGAGTAGGCTGCGACGGATGGTGAGCGTTCGTTATAATGCCAGGGTATTATGAATGTACCTGTTAAGGTGGATTGTGTGAGCAATCGACAAAAAAAGGTGGTAACACGAGTCTTTCAGGCTCCGTCCTTTCCAATTTGATTTGGAAAAGACGGGGCTTTTTTTATTGCTTTTCGCAATTCCTGACGGTGATTCATAAGTTTCTGACAAAACGAATACTTATTATCTGACTGAAAAAAATGTTTTTGAAGGGATAGTTTCATTGGTTTAAATCTTTTGGTGAAAGAAAAGAGACGATCAAAAAATGAAACACTTAAAAAAGAGGAGTGGAGAAAAATGAGTTTCAACGCATTAAGCAAACGAATCAATATGGAAAGTGTCAAATCAATTGGAAAATTATCCGATGAAGTAGCGGCGAAAAAAGCGGCACGGGACGAAGAACTAAAAGGAATCATCGAAGGAAAAGATCAACGAATTTTATTAATTATCGGTCCTTGTTCTGCCCATGATGAAGAAGCAGTGATGGAATATGTGCGACGTTTGGCAAAATTACAGGAAGAAGTAAAAGACAAAATTTTCATGGTACCACGAGTGTACACCAATAAACCTCGGACCAACGGCGATGGGTATAAAGGACTGTTGCACCAACCAAGCCCAACCGGGGAAGTCAATCTCGTTAGCGGAATCATCGCTGTTCGAAAATTGCATAAACGGGTCATTACAGAAACCGGTTTGACTACTGCCGATGAAATGCTTTATCCGGAAAATTTGGAGTTTGTGGAAGATTTAATTAGCTACATTGCTGTTGGAGCCCGTTCGGTGGAGGACCAACAACACCGTTTTGTTGCCAGCGGAATCGATCAACCCACCGGAATGAAAAATCCTACCAGCGGCAATTTGAAGGTGCTTTTCAATTCCTTGCATGCAGCACAACAAAAACAAGAGTTCATCTACAATGGGGCAGAAGTGGAATCAAGTTCTAATCCTTTAGCGCACGTGGTTTTACGTGGAGGACTTAATGAACACGGAGAGAACATCCCAAACTATCATTACGAAGATCTGTTGAAAACCGTTCAAGCATATAACGCAGGAAGCTACCAAAATCCATTTGTCGTAGTGGATACCAACCATGATAACTCCGGCAAACAGTATGAAGAACAAATTCGGATCGTAAAAGAAACATTGACGAACCGTACCTACAATGAAGATATCAAAAAAATGGTTCGCGGCTTCATGATTGAAAGTTATTTGGAAGATGGACGTCAAGAACCAGATGGCACAGTTTTTGGTCAATCCATTACCGATCCTTGCTTGGGATGGGAAAAAACAGAAGAACTTGTCCGCTATATCGCAGCACACGCATAAAATTGATGAAGGCTAACTAGCAAAAAAAATCCGAATGATCGTTTTTCGTACAGTGTGACGAGCGGGATCATTCGGATTTTTATTTTTACTTAGGGCTGGAAGAATGCTAGTCTTCCGGATAAATGTTGGCTTCGATTTCTGCTCGTTGTTCCGCAAGAAACGGTGGTAAAGCGAAACTTTCTCCCAATGTTTCTAAAGGTTCATCAATCGTAAATCCGGGAGCTAATGTGGCAAATTCCATTCGATTGCCGCCGGGTTCGCGAATATAAAGACTCTTAAAATAGCCACGGGAAACGATTTTTTCGATAGTCCACCCCTGTTCCTTTGCCCGTTCGTGTAAGCTATCCAAAGCCTCGTCACTTTCTACTGCAAAGGCGATATGATCGACACTGCCGCGACCCATATGACTCATGTCTGTTGTTTCATTTGGTAAAATGCGGATAAAATCTGTTTCATTAAAAGAAATTTGTTGTTTTTTTGTTTGCCAGCCTAATAATTTTTCGAAAAATTCACTGGTTTTTGCCGGATCGCTTACATGAATCTCAGTGGAGCGCAACCCTAAAATTTGATAGTTTTCAGGAATTTCGTTTTGGACGACATGTTCCATGGCTAAGGGTGCTTGATCTACTTCCTCCAAAATTAAGTCCACTCCGTCGTTATCAGCAAAAAATAATTCTTTTCCTTTGCGGGTGAAGGCAATCTCTTGGGCTTGTAGTCGTTGTTCCCAATAGCTGATACTTCCGCGGGGAATTTTTAAACCGATGGTTGCAATAAAATGATCCTTGTCGTAACGATTGCCTAAATGGGGAACGACAAAAAAAGTAACGACTGATCCCGGTGCGCCTTGGTAATCGCCATAGTAGTAGTGGAGCATTCGATGGTTGTCTTGATTAACCGTGTTTTTTACAAAACGCATGCCAAGTAGTTTCGTGTAAAAGGCAACGTTGTCTTTGCTGTTTTTAGTTAATAATGAAATATGATGAAGTGGTGGCATAAGGGATCCCTCCTAATTAGTAGCTTACTTATTGTAAGTATAATAAGAATGCCTAAAGGAAGCAAGCAACTTGTCTGCGGGTCGAAAATCTTTTCAAAAAATGGTAGAATGGCAAAGACAAAACCTGAAAAGAGTGAAAAGAATGTTAACTACGGAAGATTTTGATTTTGATTTACCAGAAGAACTAATCGCCCAAACACCGTTAAAAGATCGTGCCAGTTCTCGTCTGTTGGTTTTAGATTCTAAGACAGGAGAAATGCAGGACAACCATTTTCATGACATTATCAATGAACTGCATCCCGGCGATGCCTTAGTGATGAACGACACACGGGTCTTGCCTGCACGTTTGTATGGGGAAAAACCAGATACCGGCGGACATTTGGAAGTCTTGCTGCTGACGAACACCCATGGAGATACGTGGGAAACGTTGATTAAACCAGCAAAACGAGCAAAAGTCGGTACAGAGATCGTTTTTGGTGATGGTCGTTTGAAAGCTGTTGTCGAAGAAGAACTGGAACATGGCGGACGGATTATTACCTTTAACTACGAAGGAATTTTCTTGGAAATTTTAGAATCGTTGGGAGAAATGCCCCTGCCACCTTATATCAAAGAACGTTTGGAAGACCCAGATCGTTACCAAACCGTGTACGCCAAGGAAAATGGTTCTGCAGCTGCACCAACAGCCGGCTTGCATTTTACGAAAGAATTATTGGCAGAAATTCAGGCAAAGGGAATTGAACTGGTGTATTTGACGCTGCATGTTGGTTTGGGCACATTTCGTCCAGTAAGCGTGGATAATATCGAAGAACATCACATGCACAGCGAATTTTATCGTTTGACAGAAGAAGCTGCTGCTGCTTTGAACAAGGTTCGTCAAAAGGGCGGACGGATTGTTGCGGTGGGAACCACCTCGATTCGAACATTAGAAACTATTGGAACAAAATTTGATGGAGAAATTAAAGCTGACAGCGGTTGGACGGATATATTCATTACTCCCGGCTATGAATTTAAAGTTGTTCAAGCTTTTTCAACGAATTTTCACTTACCAAAATCAACGCTGGTTATGTTGGTAAGTGCCTTTGCCGGTCGAGAAAGAACTTTGGCTGCCTATCAGCATGCAATCGAGGAACGCTACCGTTTCTTTAGCTTTGGCGATGCCATGTTTGTGAAATAAAAATAAGACGAGGCTCTCGAGGGCCTCGTCTTTCTATCTTATGGAAGGGATTTGCTGAAAAGGGTTTGCTGTTTATACATGTAAAGCAATTCTCTTATAAACAAAAAACTTTGTCTTCGCTACATTTCTACGCTAAAACATGTGAGTCTTTTAAGTCGTATTTCCTTGTTCGTTACGTATACTCATTACTTCTCTTGTTGATTGTTTCTCAACCAGTTGATACGCATTCACTATTCGTCTTACTTCACACATATAAATCTAGGTGAATTTTGTACGTCTAACATCTTTTACTTGTTTATTCTTCTTAAAACTTTTTCGAGAGTACCTTTCCAACAAATAAGCTTCCTTCCTTACAAACAAAGTATAGCACGGAAATGAAACGCTTTCAAGTTTAAACTCTCGGATTACTGATTGCAAAAAAGGCGACTAGCCTTTATTATGTATAAAGCTCGTTAATTTAGTGAAGAAAGTAGGGAAATGAATGTCAGATGCCATTCGTTATCGTTTAATTAAAAAAGAAAAGCATACCGGTGCCCGTTTAGGTGAATTGATTACCCCTCATGGAACGTTTCCAACACCGATGTTTATGCCCGTAGGAACCCTTGCCACTGTTAAGACCATGTCCCCGGAAGAATTAAAAGAAATGGGTGCCGGCGTCATTTTAAGTAATACGTATCATTTATGGCTGCGTCCCGGCGAAGATATTGTTGAAGAAGCAGGCGGTTTACATAAATTTATGAATTGGGATCAACCGATTTTGACTGATTCCGGCGGTTTTCAAGTGTTCTCTTTGGCCGATATGCGAAATATTGTGGAAGAAGGCGTTCATTTTAGAAATCATTTGAACGGTTCACCCATGTTTCTTTCCCCAGAAAAAGCAATTGGCATCCAAAATAAATTGGGTTCTGATATCATGATGAGCTTTGATGAATGTCCGCCATTTGATGAAAGCTATGACTATGTCAAGCAATCCGTTGAACGGACTTCTCGTTGGGCAGAACGGGGCTTAAAAGCCCACGCCAATCCTGATCGTCAAGGATTATTTGGCATTATTCAAGGTGCTGGCTTTGAAGATTTGCGGCGACAAAGTGCCAAAGAATTGGTAGGTCTTGATTTTCCTGGGTATTCCATCGGAGGTCTGTCAGTAGGAGAACCAAAAGCAGAGATGAATCGGGTGCTGGAATTTACCACGCCATTGATTCCAGAAAACAAGCCTCGTTATTTGATGGGAGTGGGAGCAGCAGATTCCTTGATTGACGGCGTTATTCGCGGAGTAGACATGTTTGACTGTGTATTGCCGACACGAATCGCCCGCAACGGAACCTGTATGACTTCTCGTGGTCGATTAGTCGTGAAAAATGCCCAATATGCGCGGGACTTCCGACCAATTGATGAAAATTGCGATTGTTACACTTGCCGCAATTATTCTCGGGCTTATGTCCGCCATCTGATTAAATGCGATGAAACATTCGGTATGCGCCTAACCTCTTATCATAATCTATACTTCTTATTGGATGTGATGAAAAAAGTTCGCCAAGCAATCATGGATGACAATTTATTGGAATTTCGCCAAGATTTCTTTGAAGCATACGGCTTTAACAAAGAAAATGCCAAAAATTTCTAATATTTTTGGGAAAGTGCTAGTTAAATCAATAGGATTCTGATAAAGTATTTCTTGTGAATGAATTTAAAACGAGGTGAAAAGAATGAGTTCTCCATTTTTTACAATTATCATGTTTGTTGTCCTTTTGGGTGCGTGGTGGATGATGTCTCGATCATCTAAAAAACAACAACAAGAACGTCAAAATACGCTGAATGCTATGAAACCTGGTGATCGTGCGGTAACGATCGGCGGTTTACACGGTGTGATTTCAGAAATCAATGAAGCAGAAAAAACAGTAACTCTTGACTGTGAAGGAATTTATCTAGAATTTGATCGTCAAGCAATCCGTACGATTACTCCTGGTCAACCAACTGTAGATACAGCAGAAACGACAGAAACAGAAAAACCTGCGGATGCACCGCAAGTTGGCCCAACAGACGCTGAATCAACTGAAGAACCTAAAGAATAATCCCCATTGCGGGATTTTTCTTTTTTTGGAGAAAAAAATGAACCAACTAGAAAAAATCTATTTTTATCCAGCCTGCAAACAGAAATTGCGGGAATTTGCTGCGGCTGGGTATTCATCGGTAACAAAAGAAGAATTGCTGCTTTTTTGCCAAAACTATCTTTGGAAAAAGAAGCAGGCGGTTACCTTCCCTCAGAAAAAGCAGTTGTTGCTTGCAACGACGCCCAATGATTTTTTTGATTATCAGCAAATTCAAGCCCAAACACGGCAGCAATCCTCATTGGATGATTTTTCAGATTTATTTTGATAGAACAAAGGCATTGATCCTCAGTGGTTTGAGAATCAATGCCTTTTTTTGAGCCGTTTTCTTTCTGGTAAAAGTAGAAAAAAACTAAGAAATAAAAAAGTTGTGAAAAAAATCACAAAAATTCTTTACAAACAAAAAGGAATAGTGTAATATCATGTATGTGAAATAGTTAACAAATAATTTTAACCAGAAACCGGGAGGAAGACCATGGCTAAAACATTAGATAAAGAAATTAAAACAATTGACGTACAAGCGATGATTGACGAACTTGCTGCAAAAGGAAACATTGCATTGAAGGAAATGGAAGAATTTGATCAAGAAAAAGTAGACCATATTGTGCATGAAATGGCAATGGCAGCTTTAGACAAACATATGCCTCTTGCAAAAATGGCAGTAGAAGAAACCGGTCGCGGCATTTATGAAGACAAAGCAATCAAAAATATGTATGCTTCAGAATATATCTGGAATTCTATCAAACATGACAAAACGGTTGGCGTAATCAATGAAGATAAACAAAAAGGTCTGATCGAAATCGCAGAACCAGTCGGCGTTGTCTGTGGTGTGACACCAACAACCAATCCAACATCAACAACGATTTTTAAAGCAATGATCGCTTTGAAAACACGGAATCCGATTATCTTTGCTTTCCATCCAAGTGCACAAAAATGTTCTGCTGAAGCAGCACGGATCGTTCGTGATGCAGCGATTGCCGCTGGTGCACCAGAAAATTGTGTCCAATGGATCGAACACCCATCGATTGAAGCAACCCAATCTTTAATGAATCATCCGGGAGTAGCCATCGTTCTTGCAACTGGGGGCGCCGGCATGGTGAAATCAGCTTATTCAACTGGAAAGCCAGCGTTAGGCGTTGGACCAGGAAATGTACCAGCTTATATTGAAAAAACAGCGAAAATCAAACGAGCAGTCAACGATTTGATTGTTTCAAAAACGTTTGATAACGGCATGATTTGTGCTTCTGAACAAGCAGTGATCGTGGATAAAGAAATCTATGCAGCAGTAAAAGCTGAATTTCAAGCGCATCAAGTTTACTTTGTTAAACCAAGTGAATTAGGCAAACTTGAAGATGCTGTAATGAACGAAGGAAAATACGCAGTAAATCCAGCAATCGTTGGTCATTCTGCTATCGATATCGCAAAATTAGCAGGAATCAAAGTTCCGGAAGGGACAAAATTATTGATTGCTGAACTTGAAGGCGTGGGCGCTGATTACCCATTATCTCGTGAAAAACTTTCTCCAGTATTGGCAATGATGAAAGCTGACACAACGGCACATGCGTTAGACCTATGCGAAGCAATGTTGAATCTTGGCGGATTGGGACATACAGCGGTGATCCATTCAGAAGACGAAGACCTGCAACTAAAATTCGGTTTACGAATGAAAGCTTGCCGGATCTTAGTAAACACCCCATCAGCAGAAGGCGGAATCGGAAACATCTACAATGAAATGATTCCATCACTGACATTAGGTTGCGGCTCTTACGGAAAGAATTCAGTTTCTCGAAACGTATCTGCTGTAAACTTAATTAATGTAAAAACAGTTGCGAAACGGAGAAATAATATGCAATGGTTCAAACTACCGTCAAAAATTTATTTTGAAAAAAATTCCTTATTGTACTTGGAAAAAATGGAAAACGTGGAACGAGTAATGATTGTCTGCGATCCTGGAATGGTTCAATTCGGCTATTGCGATATCGTTCGCGAAGTACTTGCTCGTCGTAAAAATGACGTGAAAATTGAAGTATTCTCTGATGTTGAACCAAACCCATCAACAAATACCGTATATGCCGGAACAAAAACAATGGTAGATTTCCAACCAGATACGATCATTGCTCTTGGTGGCGGGTCCGCAATGGATGCAGCAAAAGGCATGTGGATGTTCTATGAACACCCAGATACTTCATTCTTTGGCGCAAAACAAAAATTCTTGGATATCCGGAAACGGACATACAAAATTGACAAAGCAGTAAAAACACAATTTGTTTGTATCCCAACAACTTCTGGTACAGGTTCAGAAGTAACCCCATTTGCCGTAATCACCGATAGCGAAACGCATGTAAAATACCCATTGGCTGACTACGCGTTGACACCAGATGTTGCCATCGTTGACCCGCAATTTGTTATGTCAGTTCCTGCCTCTGTTACCGCAGATACCGGGATGGACGTATTGACGCATGCCATCGAATCTTATGTTTCGGTTATGGCATCTGATTACACACGAGGGTTGAGTTTACAAGCAATCAAGATCGTCTTTGATTATTTAGAAAAATCTGTGAAGACTCCTGACATGGAATCTCGGGAAAAAATGCACAATGCTTCGACTATGGCTGGAATGGCCTTTGCGAATGCTTTCTTAGGAATCAGTCACTCAATCGCCCACAAAATCGGCGGAGAATACGGAATTCCTCATGGACGGACCAATGCGATTCTTTTACCACACATTATCCGTTACAATGCGAAAGATCCGCAAAAACATGCTATGTTCCCTAAATATGACTATTTCCGCGCTGACACAGATTATGCAGATATCGCTCGCTTCTTAGGGCTAAAAGGCGATACCACTGCTGAATTAGTTGCTGCTTTAGCAAATGCTGTTTATGAGTTGGGAACATCAATCGGTATTGAAATGAACTTGGAAGCACAAGGCGTAACGAAGAAAACGCTGGATGCAACGGTTGACCGGATGGCTGAATTGGCTTACGAAGATCAATGTACAACAGCAAATCCAAAAGAACCATTGATTTCAGAACTAAAACAAATCATCATTGATGCCTACGCAAAATAAATAGTAAAGGAACTGTGACAAGTCTCGCACTACAAGGAGATCTTGTCACAGCCTTTTTTGTACAAAAAGCGACTTGTACTTTGATAAAAAATTGGTATAGTGAAGACACAAAAGAGAAATAGATTAGCAAAAGGGCGGTGTCATATATGGCAACATTGGAAGAAGCAACGAAACAGCTCCAACAGTTGGCTCACACGCAACGACAAATGCACCAGCTATTACAGAGCATGGATAGAAAAAACGAAGCAACACAAACGTTTATTTTTGATTTGACTGATTATACGCAAAGTTTAACCTTGATGACAGATCTGATTCCCGAAGAGGGTACGGCAGAACCAATCACCGTTTCAGAAATCGGCACGGTGGTGTCCCAGCAACGAGAATTATTGATGACACTAAAAGGGTTACTGGCAGAATATCTGCAGACGACACCACAGCCGCCTCTGTGGTTTCAACAAACAAATGGGGGCTTGAGACGAATCGTAGCCAGCATAGATGGAATACTTGAGATGAACGGCTATTTATTGAAGGACAATCACGCCTTTCAACAGGAATACCCAATGGCTGAACAACAAGTAGCACCAAGAAAAGAAAGTTTTTTTAAAAAATTATTTAAAAAATAAACAATCCAACGATAGAAGCCGGAAAATCGGCTTCTATTTTTTTGAAAAAGACTATTTTTTTTGACGAAAGCTTGTTATAATTTTCTTATAAAGAAATAGGAGTGTTTTATATGGAAAATTCTAAACCTTACGGAACAGTCTTGATCCGAGCGGCTCATATCTTAGATTATTTAGCAGATCATCCGGATTTATCCCTGCAGCAGCTCTCCCGAGGAACGGAAATGACCGCTTCCACCACGCTGAAAATTTTAGATACACTCGTTTTGATCGGATATGTCAATAAAAATCAGGATAAAACCTATCGTCTGGGATCGAAATTAATCCGCTATGCCAATAAGAACATCGATCAGTTGGATCTGGTTGAATTGTCCCTACCTTACTTAGAGCAATTACAAAAATCGATTGATGAAACAATCCACTTGGGAATTTTGAACAATGCCGAGATTTTGTACGTCAACAAACTGGAGCCAAAAAATCAAACGATTCGTATGTCGTCAAAAATCGGAATCACCCGGCCGCTTTACAGCTCTGCGATGGGAAAAGCTGTGCTGTCGGAGTTTTCTGAGAGTGATTATCAAGACTATCTTAACCAGCACGAATTAGTAGCTTACACGGAACACACCATCACGAACTCGTTGAAACTGGCAAGTGAACTGAATAAAACCAAAGAATCAAAGGTCGCCTACGATGACGAAGAAATGGAAAAAGATATTTTTTGTATCGGGGCTGCCATCATGAATCAAGAAAAAATTATCGGTGCTTTCAGCGTCAGTATGCCGAAATATCGCTTGAATTCAGATACAGAAGAAAAAATCATTACGAAAATCAAAGAAACAAAAACTGCCATTGAAAAAGAAATCGCAAAAGTCGCCAATTAATTTGTAAAAACCGTTTGCATTTTTAGAAGGTTTACGTATAATGAAGGTATAGATTTCCAATTTGTAAAAATAAATTTCTAAATAAGAAATGAGTGTGAAAGATGAAACGTGTCTCAATTTTATCCCGTCTAGAACAAACAGGTGTTGTTGCCGTCGTTCGTGGGGCAACCAAAGAAGAAGCATTGAAAGCAAGTCATGCTATCGTTGCTGGTGGATTAAAGGGCTTGGAATTAACGTTTACTGTTCCTCAAGCCGACGAAGTAATTAAAGAATTAGTCACTTACTATCAAGACCGTCCCGATGTTGTCGTTGGTGCTGGAACCGTTTTGGATGCAGTAACTGCTCGTTTAGCTATTATGGCCGGTGCAGAATATATCGTCAGCCCAACATTTGACAAAGAAACAGCAGAAATTTGTAATTTGTATCAAATTCCTTATTTACCTGGCTGTATGACGATTACTGAAATGAAAGAAGCCTTGAAGAGTGGAGCAGATATCGTGAAATTGTTCCCAGGCAGTGCGTATGGGCCTAAAATCATTTCAGCATTTAAAGCCCCATTGCCTCAATTAAACATCATGCCTACTGGCGGAGTTGGTTTAGACAATATGGAAGAATGGTTTAAAGCAGGTGTCATCACAGTTGGTGTTGGTGGAAACTTGTTGGCTCCGGCAGCAACAGGTGATTTTGACAAGGTGACGGAAGTTGCGGCACAATATGCAGCAAAATTGGCTGAGATTAGGAGCAAGTAGATGGGAAAAGTTGTAACCTTAGGCGAAATTATGTTGCGTTTGTCTACACAGCAGGGTCTACGGCTAGCACAAAGCGAAGGTTTCGAAGCCCATTATGGCGGAGGCGAAGCCAATGTCGCGATTTCCTTGGCAAACTACGGGCATGAGGTTGCCTTTGCCAGTAAAGTACCAGAAAACTCATTGGGAGAAGCAGTCAAAAGACATTTGCAACGGTACGGTGTAGCCACAAATTTTCTGCTGCAAGGCGGGCCTCGACTGGGTACCTATTATATGGAATCTGGAATTGGCGAACGAGCCGCATCAGTAATTTATGATCGTGCCGGTTCAAGTTTTGCTGGAATGCAGGAAGTTGAATGGGATATGGCAAAACTTTTTGATCACGTGGATATTTTTCATATCTCCGGTATCACACCCGCTCTTTCAGCAAATTGGCGCAAGCTGACCTTGACCTTGATGCAGGCAGCAAAAAAAGCCGGCTGCAAGATCAGCTTTGATATTAATTATCGGGGAAAACTTTGGACACAAAAAGAAGCCGGCGAAACCTTGCAGGACTTATTGCCGTTGGTGGATTATTGTTCTGCAGGTAAAATGGATGCGCTCTATTTGCTGGGAATTCCTGAAATGCCAAAAGAGCAACCGAACGAAGCGATTTATTATTACCAAAAAATGCAGGAAATGTTCCCGAACATCCAAGTATTTTATTCGACGAAACGGGAAGTTTATTCTGCCAGTGCCAATCAACTGATCGGCACATTATGGATGGAAAATCAGTACTATGAATCCCAAGCACATAGGATCGATCCGATCGTTGACCGTGTTGGGGGGGGCGATGCCTTTTCTGGCGGCGTGTTACACGGGTTGCTGAATAAAGATGCTCCACAAAGCATCATCAATTTTGCGACAGCCGCTTCGGCATTGAAACATACAATTCATGGCGACTGCAATCAATTTAGTCAAACGGAAGTCGAAAGCTTTTTAGCTGCCGGCTCTGGAAAAATTATTCGATAGGAGAATGAACATGCAAAATATGGAAACAAGATATACCCACAGTCCAGTAGACATTCGTCACTATTCAACCGAAGAACTGCGTCAAGAATTTTTAGTAGAAAAGGTTTTTGTTCCCGGAGCTATCAGCTTGACCTATACCCACAATGACCGCATGATCTTTGGTGGCGTAACCCCAACAGACAAAGCACTGGAAATCAAATTAGACAAAGAATTAGGTGTTGACTACTTCTTGGAACGTCGTGAATTAGGTGTCATCAATATTGGCGGACCTGGTTTCATTGAAATCGACGGCACCAAAGAAGCCATGAAGAAACAAGATGGCTACTATATCGGGAAAGAAACACAGCACGTGGTTTTCTCCTCAGAAGATGCCGCAAATCCGGCAAAATTCTATATCAGTTCAGTTCCAGCTCATCACAAATATCCAAACGTGAAAATCAGTATTGATGATATTAAACCAATGGAAACCGGTGAAGGCTTGACCTTGAACGAACGGAAAATTTATCAATACATTCATCCAAATATCTGTGAAAGCTGTCAATTACAAATGGGGTACACCATTCTAGAACCAGGCAGCTCATGGAATACAATGCCTTGTCACACCCATGAACGTCGGATGGAAGCCTATGTTTACTTTGATTTCCCAAGTGACGATACCCGTGTTTTCCACATGATGGGCAAACCAGACGAAACCAAACATTTAGTTGTGGATAACGAACAAGCGGTTATTTCACCAAGCTGGTCGATTCACTCCGGTGTCGGTACAAGCAACTATTCCTTTATCTGGGCAATGTGTGGCGAAAATATCACGTATACCGATATGGATATGGTCGCAATGGATCAATTGAAATAAACAATCAAATGAAACGAAAAGAGGGAAAAAGAATGGATTTTACAATGGATATGTTCCGTTTAGACGGAAAAGTTGCACTGGTTACCGGTGCGGTTTACGGTATTGGTTTTGAAATTGCCAAATCATTAGCAGCAGCAGGAGCAACGATCGTTTTTAACAACTTGGATCAAAAATCAGTGGATGAAGGATTGGCCCACTACAAAGAAGTAAACATTGAAGCAAAAGGATATGTCTGTGACGTAACCAATGAAGAAGCAGTTCAAGCAATGGTTAAACAAATCAAAGAAGATGTGGGCTCTGTAGATATTTTGGTGAACAATGCCGGAATCATCAAACGGACACCAATGATCGAAATGGCTGCCGCTGATTTCCGTCAAGTGATCGACGTGGACTTGAATGCACCCTTCATCGTAGCCAAAGCAGTTATTCCTGATATGATCGAAAAAGGAAGCGGTAAAATCATCAATATTTGTTCTATGATGAGTGAATTAGGACGTGAAACAGTCAGTGCCTATGCAGCAGCTAAAGGCGGACTGAAAATGTTAACGAAAAATATTGCGTCTGAATATGGTCAATACAATATCCAATGTAATGGCATTGGCCCTGGCTATATTGCGACACCGCAAACAGCGCCACTACGGGAAACACAAGAAAATGGCGAACGTCATCCATTCGATCAATTCATCGTTGGACGGACACCAGCAGCACGTTGGGGTACACCAACCGATTTAGCTGGTCCAGCAGTTTTCTTAGCTTCTCCTGCTTCTGATTTTGTCAATGGACATATTTTATATGTAGACGGCGGAATCTTAGCTTATATTGGAAAACAACCTTAATAAAATGAAAAAGAAGTCAAAATTCCGCGAGGAGTTTTGACTTCTTTTTTTTTTATCGAAAGGCATAGCTGGTTTGGTCGATCATTCGGCTTTCACACCAGTCTCTGACTTCCCCATGAAAAATCAGCGGAACTGTTTTTAGCTGGTCAACCGTTGTTTTTCCAGTCATCGCGCATAAGAGGCGTACTTCTTCTTGCCACTGTTTGATCAAAGCAATCGTATGCTCTTCCCCGTGGGTCAATAAATCGTTCAAAATTTCGCCGGAAATACCTACCGCAGAGGCGCCCAGACACAAGGCTTTGAAGATGTCGTACGCATTACGGATGCCACCGGAAGCAACCGTGGTGAAGTGTTGATTGATCTCGTTGGCTTCCAACAAGGAGATCACAGTGGATTGTCCCCAATTGTCCAGATACGCCAATTCCCGTTTTTTCCGCCGGGCATTTTCAATTTGGGTGAAACTTGTTCCACCGGTGCCGCTGACATCAACGGTTTGGACGCCGACAGAAACCAACTTTTGAATGGTTTCTCGGGTCATGCCAAAGCCGACTTCTTTGACCAATAGAGGAATCGAAAGATGATTCGCCAGCTTTTCAATATTTTTCAGCCAAAAAAACGCACGATCTCCTTCAGGCATCACTAATTCCTGCGGAGCGTTAAGATGCAGCTGCAACCCATCTGCGGGAAAGAGGTCCAAGGCTTGCTGGGCTTTTTCCAATGCAACTCCTGCACCAAGGTTGATTAAAATTTTTCCTTGCGGATATTCTTCCCGCATAACGGTATAGCTGGACAATAGGTCGGAATCTTTTAAGGCCGCACTGATAGAACCAGTGGCAATCAGTAAATCGGTCTCTCTAGCGACAATCGCCAGTTTCCGATTGATTTCCTTGGTCTTTTCACTGCCGCCGGTCATGGCATTGATATAAAAAGGAGAGGAAAGTTCATAGCCCAGTAAATTGGTTCGTAAATCAACGGCCTCAAGGGAACTTTCCGGCAGGGCGTTATGAAGAAGCCGGACAGAATCAAAATCATTTTCTCTTGGTTTATGAAACGCCTTGGCTAATGAAACGTGTTCATCTTTTCGATTCATCGGAAGTCCTTTCTTGGTAGTGATAAACGTGAAGGGGAAGCGGCGTAATCGCAGCCTTTTCCCAAGCACTCATCAATGGTAAAATCCCTGATTTTTGATCGGTGATTACGATGCCGCAGTCTCCACCGCCAGCACCTGAAGATTTAGCGGTACCGCCGTAAGTTTCCGCCAAGTCACAAAGCTTTTTCAGCGCAGGTGTTTCAATGATAACCCCGGTAATTGATGAAAGCTGATTTAGCAACTGTCGGTTTTGATGAATCATTTGTTTGATGCAGGCTACATTTTGAGTTTTAAAGCCTTGGATCATCGCAGTGACACAGGCTTTACTTTCAGCTAAAAATTGGGCATAGGCTTTTTGCTTTTCTTCTTTTGATTCATGAACTTGGTCGACTAAATCCGAAGTAGAAGCCGGGCTGCCGGTCCAACCAATCAATAAGCGCATTTTTTTCGGTACGGGCAAGGATTGGATTGACAGATAAGGCCAATCGGTGTGCAGCAATTCTGCTAAGGACAGTTGTTTTTTTTGTTGCCGTACCCATAAATGGTCAAAAGTGGAAAAGGCAATCCAACCACCGTAACAGCTGGCGGCGATATCTCCGCAGGAGCCATTGCCTTGCACATCTAAATGGGCAAGGGCGGCGATTTTGAAGATTTCCATTTGACTGAGATGCAACTCATAGAAACTATTTAGCGCTTTGACGGTGGCTACAGTTACGGCGCCGCTGGAACCAAGTCCGTATTTACGACCGTTGGAGCTGTCCAGCTCACTGGTTACTTTTAAATCATAAAAAGAAAGTGCAACTGCATTTTCTTGGGCATATTTTTCTGTTAAACGAATCGCCGCTAAGATGTAATGAAAGGGATTTTCCCGAATATCTAAGGTTAATTCACCATTACGACGGGTCCAGCGAATCGGCAATTCACTGTATTGTGCCGATTGGATACTACCGTTTTTTTTGGCTGGCTCAATAGTCACCGTGATAAATTGATCAACGGCCGCGATGATGGCGGGATGACCTGGTTCAACGACGGCATATTCACCAGCGATGTATAATTTGCCGGGGGCTGTGACTCCGATCATTTGAATGCTCCTTCAATCGTTTGGATTCCTGTTCCAGCGTAAGCAGTGATGACTTGCTGCTCACTGAAAATTTCTTGTAATGCGGCGGTAATTTTTGCCACATGTTGGCGTTGACAAAGAACTTTGACGTTCGGGCCGGCATCCATAGTGAAGTAGCAGGGAATCCCTTTTTTACGCAAGTCTCTGACTGCATTCATTGCCGTCAAACTTTGAGGCGACCAATAGGTGAATGGTGGTTGAGCGGCTAAAGTCGTCCCGTGCATTTTTAATCCATTGGCTTCCATGACTTCACCAAGCTGTTGGAAATTTTTTTGATGAATCGCTTGTTTTAATTGGTGCAAATCGTCATCAACAGTTGCCAACCAACCGGGATAAAAGCTGGAAGTAGCGACCGTTCGTTTCATACCGTCACGACTGGAAACATCTTTTTGCTGGTCATTGATCAAAACAAAAACCATGGCTAATTCTTTTTCCCAACCCGCCGCCTCGATTGGTTGAGCGAAGGAAGTTTCATCGGAGTTTCCTTTTTCCCATTCGACAAAACCACCGAAAATACTCCGACATGCCGATCCAGAACCGCGACGAGCTAAGCGCGACAAATCTTTATCGTTTAGTTTCATCTGTAGGGCTTCGTTGCAGGCGCCGGCTAGGGCAGCCAATCCGCTGGCAGAAGAAGCCAATCCAGCGGCGGTGGGAACAAAATTATGACTTTCTACCTTTGCAAAAAAGGGAGAGCCGGCTTGTTTTCTAACCAATGTTAAAAAATCGCTGACTTTTTTTGTTCCTTTGGCACTTTGTTCGAGGCCATCCAAATAAAAAGTATCAGCAGAATATTCTTCGGAAAAACAAACCGTTGTTTCAGTATAAAAAGCGTCCAGTGTCAAGGACAGACTATTGTTCATTGGTAAAATCAGTTCTTCATTTTTTTTGCCCCAATATTTTATCAGCGCAATATTGGTATACGCCCGGGCACTTCCCTTATACATGTTGATAAACTCCTAATTCTTGGACCCAGGTCGCAGTTGCCCCTTGGTCGCTTAATTTTTTCGCAATGTTTTGCGCCTGCGTTTGATCGGCTGCTAATGCAATCAAGCACCCTCCACGACCGCCACCGGTCAATTTAGCTCCTAATGCGCCGGCGGTTCGGGCAGTTTCAATCAAGTGATCTAATGTTCCATCGCTGACCTGCAAAGCCTGTAATGCGGTTTGCGCCAAGTTCATCACCTCTCCTAGAACTAACGGCTGGTTTTTACTGATGGCCTCTTTGGCTCTTTCTGCTAAACTTCCCAGTTGTTGAATGGTGTGGGCAGTTTCCTGTCGATTTTGTTCAAAGGCTTGAGCAACTGCACGAACGGTATCACGGGTACGTCCTTTTTTTCCCGTATCGGCAACAACAAGGCACGCATCAATATTTAATAGAAATTCCTGAAAAGGTGCGCCCTTTTGAAAATAAATCGGCATTTCGCCGCTGGTCGCCGCTCCGTCAATACCGCTGGGGTTGCCGTGGGCGATTTTTTCTGATTGATTGACATAATAAAGCAGCGTCGATTTATCCAGCGGCAGATTTAGCCAATCGAAAAAAGCACGAGTGATCGCCACTGCTGTTGCAGCGCTGGAACCCATTCCCCGTTCAGCAGGGATCGTGCTTTCTAAAGTTAATGTCAGATTTGGTGCAGAATATTTCTGCTTTAATGTTTGCAGCAGATGTTTGATATTTTTTAAGGCAGAAGGAGCATTTTTCAGCTGCCCATTATAATAGACAGAAAATAAGGTATCTTCCCTGTCTTCTGTGATCGTAGCTTGGATACAGGCTGCTTTAAAAGGGAAGGCGATTGCCGGTTCACCGTAAATAACGGAATGTTCACCCATTAAAATGATTTTTCCATTGGCGATCCCCGTACCGCGTGTCTTCATTTCTTGACCCCTTTTCTTAAAAAAATAATTATTGATAGATAATATTGAACTAAAAAATGACTCTTGCCTGTCTATTCTACTAAATAAATTTGCATCCGTTAATAGATTATAAAAAAATCACGATTTTTTACGGTATTTCTTAATAATTTTTTTGAAAAACTAGCCTATTTTTTACTTGTTTTTTTGATACTGATACTATATATTGGGTGATGTACTTATTGAAGTAAGTGAAAAATACAATATTTAGTGATGAAGTGAGTTGGAGGTCTATGAGCGTGATAGTTTTAGCGGGTACCATCGGAGCAGGTAAATCCAGCCTGACAGCTATGTTGTCAGATTATTTGAATAGTGAAGCTTTTTATGAATCAGTAGATGATAATGAAGTCTTGCCTTTGTTTTATGCAGATCCAAATAAATATGCATTTTTGCTGCAAATTTATTTTTTAAACAAACGGTTTGAATTGATCAAACGGGCATTGACGAATGAAAACAATGTATTGGATCGTTCGATTTATGAAGATTCGTTGCTGTTTCATCTGAATGCTGATTTGGGACGGGCAACAGACACGGAAGTACGGGTCTATGATGAATTGCTGGCAAATATGTTGGAAGAATTGCCTTATGCCGCTCATAAAAAACATCCGGATCTGCTGGTGCACATTCGGGTATCCTTCGAAACGATGTTGGCACGTATCCAAAAACGTGGGCGGGAATATGAACAATTAGAATTCGACCCAACCTTATACGATTACTACAAAGAATTAAATCGCCGCTACGATCAATGGTTTGAAGACTATAACGAAAGTCCGAAAATTCAAATTGACGGCGACAAATATAATTTTGTTGAAGATCCGCAAGCCGCTGAGATGGTTTTGAAAATGATCGATGAAAAGATTGCTGAAACACGCCAATTACAAGCAGCAGGATAACTAAGTAACGGATTCCTCCAAATACCGCCAAATGGTTCAAAGTAGCCATTTTGGTCGTTTTTGGAGGTTTTTTTGTTATTCTGTTTAAGAAAGGGAGCGAGAAAAGTGGAACAAACACGCAGATTTAATCAGGAAAAATCAATCTGGATCCATGTCAACCAACAAGACACAGCAGAGATCCGTAAGTTACAAAGTCAATACCAAATCAGCGATGAAATGCTGCGGTATTCTTTGGATAAAAATGAACGGGCCCGAGTGGAATATGATTCCGAGGAGTCGGCATTTCTTTTGGTGTTCAATGTTCCTCATCAGGAAAAGGAGGACAATCACTATGAAGCCAGTCCCATGACCTTCATCATCAAAGAAAATTGCGTTTTTTCCTTCGCTTCTGAGCAGACGGACTACATTCAACCGCTAATGGCTTCAATTTTGCAAAAAATGCCGGAACAAAGCCAGTTTAACTTTCTGTTCCATACATTGTTTTTGATTGCCGATGCCTTCTTTCCGCTGATCGAAGAAGTCAATGGGCAACGTGTCCGGCTGAATAAACGATTACGAGAAAAGACGACCAATAAAAATTTATTGGAGCTTTCAGATTTAGAGGTCGGTTTGGTTTATTTAGTGACGGCGACCAAACAAAATGCTGTCTTACTGCAACAAATCAAAGCCTTGAGCTTTTTCCGACAATTAAACGCCACAGAACAAGAACAGTTAGATGATGCATTAATCGAAGCACAACAAGCTGTAGAGATGACACAATTAGCTTCTCAGGTATTGGAGCAGCTTTCCGGGGCATACAATAATCTATTGAACAATAATCTGAATGACACGATGAAATTTTTGACTTTGTGGTCACTGATGCTGACGGTGCCGACAATTGTTACCGGCTTTTTCGGTATGAATATGCCGCTGCCGTTTTCAAAATCAGCATTTGGCTGGGGAATCGTCGTTTTAATCAGCTTGTTTCTAGCTATTTGGATGTTTATCGGTTTTTGGCGGCGGATTCGCTGATTAGACAATCACCAATCCGAGACCGGCAGCAATCGTAAGGGCTTGTTCTTGATTGACGATTAGACCTGTCATGTGTTCCTGAGATAAGGCAATCTTGTCGAAAGTATTAGTAGTAAAGTCCAGACCGTTAAGGGGCGTGCGAAACCAATTGCTGCCGGTCAATTTATTTTTCGTCAGAGTCAGTTGTTTCCAGTTGATTTCATAAAATTCACTGTCTACCAATTGACAGTCGCTAAAATCAACCGTTTTTAAATTGGTATTGCTGAAAGAAGCGAAGGTGGCTACGCAATTGCTGAAGGTACAGTCCCGCAGAAAACTTTCGGCAAAATTCGTGCCGATTAGTTTGCATTGGTCGAACCATACTTGATGGAAACTGCCGGCAAGCCATTCCAAATTAGAAAAATCACAATTTTTAAAAAGAACATTACTACATTCAAAACGTTCCAAACGGGTCTTTTGCATAGTGATCCGTTCGAGTTTTGTGTCCCGCAAAATCAAGTTATTACAAGTTAGATAGCTGTAGTCCAGATTGCTGGCGGACAAGCCTTCAAACATCATTTCATCCTCTAAATAAAAGTCGGATGTAACCGGTTCGGTGAGTTGGGGCTTGATTGGTGTTTTCTTTTTCAATATTTTTTCCTCCTGGAAGGTTTATTGGTGTAAATAATAGCAAATCTTGCAAAAAATGTCACTTTTTTAAAGAAAAGTCTTAAAAACTGACATGTGAAAAAATTTTCTAGAGAAATTCTTAAGAAATTTATTGCTTGATATATCAATCGTTTGAAAGATAACGTTTTTTATTTTTAGAGCAAGAAGGATTCACAAGCAAAAAGATGGCTTTGTGACGGATTGTGCAATAAAATGAAACCGCAATCAACTAGAGGAGGAATTTTTTTTATGACAAAGACAGTTATTGTCGGCGCAAATCACGCTGGGATCGCCGCAGCGAATACTTTATTGGACAACTTTGAAGAGCAAGAGGTCGTAATGATCGACCGCAATACGAATCTAAGCTATCTTGGCTGTGGGACTGCCTTATGGGTTGGTCGCCAAATTGATTCTTATGAAGGACTTTTCTATACAAAACGAGAAGATTTTGAAGCAAAAGGCGCTAAAATGTATATGGAAACGGTGGTCAATGAGATTGATTTTGACAAGAAAGAAGTCCATTGCCAAACAAAAGACGGTGAAACCTTTACAGAAACCTATGACAAATTGGTGTTAGCAACCGGTTCAGTTCCTATTTCACCAAAAGTTCCTGGACGGGAATTACAAAATATCCATTTCTTGAAGCGATTCCAAGATGGTCAAGTTGTGGATAAGGAATTGGGTGCGGAAGAAGTAAAAAATGTTGCCGTTATCGGAGCCGGCTATATCGGAGTTGAAATCGCCGAAGCTGCAAAACGCCGTGGCAAAAATGTGCTGCTGTTTGATATGGCGGAACGTTCTCTGCCTAGCTATTATGACAAATGGTTCACCGATGACATGGACAAAAATTTGGCTGAGCATGGTATCGAACTTCATTTAGGTGAAGTTGCCAAAGAATACAAAGGAACTGAAAAAGTGGAAGCCGTTGTGACAGATAAGGGAGAATATCCTGTTGATTTAGTCATTAACGCCATCGGTTTTTTACCAAATAATGAATTAGGCAAAAACCATTTGGAATTGTTTGCAAATGGTGCATATCTTGTGGATCGTCACCAACAAACAAGTGACCCAGATGTCTACGCAGTGGGAGACTGTGCAACAATCTATTCCAACGCATTGCAAAAGACCACGTATATTGCCTTGGCAACCAATGCCGTTCGTTCCGGATTAGTTGCCGGTTACAATATCGGTGGAGCACAGGTTGCTTCTGAAGGCGTGCAAGGCTCAAACGGCATCTCGATTTTCGGCTTTAACATGGTTTCGACTGGCTTATCCGTAGAAGCTGCTGAAAAAAATGGACTGACAGTCAAATATACAGACTTTGAAGATTTGCAACGCCCTGGATTTATGAAACACAATGCAAATGTAAAAATCAGAATCGTTTATGAGGCAGAAACCCGCCGAGTAGTAGGTGCGCAGTTGTCTTCGACAGAAGATATTTCTATGGTGATCCACATGTTCTCCTTAGCCATTTCAGAACAAGTGACTATCGATAAACTGAAACTATTGGATATTTTCTTCCTGCCTCACTTCAACCAACCGTATAATTATATTACGATGGCAGCTTTGTCCGCAAAATAAGCAACCTACCAGTTTGGAAAATGGCTACATTTTTCAAACTGGTATTTTTTTTCTTCTTAGCAGATAATGAAAAAAAGGAGAGTGGCAAATGGATTACCAACGGATGACTGAAACACACGCAGCAGATTTACGCCTGCCTAATGATACCTTTGAACTGTTCGGTCGCATGATCGTTAGTCGAATAGAGGAAGAATGGCAATACCGAACAGTTTTTTTTGATACCGTTGAAACGATGGTTTTTCCGGATGAGAACTACACGTATAAAGAAGTGAATGAAAAAGGCTTTGCCGTCGGTGCCTATGATGGGAAAAACTGCATTGGTTTGGCGATTTTTGAACATCACTGGGCAGGGTATGCCTACTTGCAGGATTTAAAAGTTAACAAGGCGTATCGAAAACAAGGTGTCGCAGGAGAATTGATTGCAAAGGGGCTTGAACTTGCCAAAGAAAACGGCTATCACGGTTTATTTACCATCGGACAGGATAATAATTTGGCGGCTTGTCTTTTCTATCTCAAACAAGGGTTTGTGATCGGTGGTTTGAACACGAAAAGCTACCAACATACACAACAAGAAGGCAAGTCGGATATTTATTTTTATTTGGAAGGATAGGAAGATTTTTGTTGTTTTCATGAAAATGAGTTGACAAGAAACAAGAAAAATAGTATGATGTTAAAGTTGAGAAATGAAAGCAGAAGCACCCGCTTCTCGCCTTAGTGAGGAAATTACTGGGCAGAATAGTAATTCATCTATTGAAGATGAGCTGCGTGCGGGTTCTGAAAAGAACTCGTTTTTTTATTGCAAAATTTCCTTGTGAAATCCTGCAAGCTTTTCTTTCTCGCATAAAACTTGGAGGTGAATGACCATAGCAAAGGATATGATGGTAAACGACGGCATTCGTGCGCGTGAGTTGCGTTTGATCGATCAAAATGGCGAACAATTAGGAGTAAAAACAAAGGCAGAAGCATTGCAAATTGCAGAACAAGCAAATTTGGATGTTGTGCTGGTTGCTCCCGGTGCGAAACCACCAGTTGCTCGGATTATGGATTACGGGAAGTACCGTTTTGAACAACAGAAAAAAGACCGTGAAGCTCGTAAGAAACAAAAAGTGATCAACATTAAAGAAGTTCGCTTAAGTCCAACAATCGACATCAATGATTTCAATACAAAACTTCGTAATGCACGCAAATTCCTAGAAAAAGGGGACAAAGTGAAAGCTTCGATCCGTTTCAAAGGTCGTGCCATTACCCATAAAGATATTGGTCAGAAAGTCCTTGATCGTTTAGCTGAGGAAACTGCCGATGTAGCGACAGTTGAGCAAAAAGCGAAAATGGACGGACGCAGCATGTTCTTAGTTTTAGCCCCTAAAGGTGAAAAATAAGAACCGCGAGTCAGTCAAACGTTAGATATGGAAAATTTTGAGGATGTAGGTTTAGCTGTTGTCTTTTAGTTGAACTATATGCGAAATGAAATGTAGGAGGAAATTAGTTATGCCAAAACAAAAAACACACCGCGGATTAGCAAAGCGCGTCAAACGTACTGGTAACGGCGGATTAAAGAGATTCCGTGCCTTCACAAGCCACCGTTTTCATGGGAAAACAAAAAAACAACGCCGTCAATTGCGTAAAGCAAGTATGGTATCTTCTGGCGATTACAAACGTATCCGTCAACAATTATCCCGCATGAAATAATTGCGTACCCATTGCTTTGCAAAATGAAAAATTCAAATCAGAAAGATTTATTAGGAGGAATTAAACATGGCACGTGTTAAAGGTGGAACAGTAACTCGTAAACGTCGTAAAAAAGTGCTTAAATTAGCAAAGGGTTACTACGGTTCTAAACATACCCTATTTAAAACATCAAAAGAACAAGTAATGAAATCATATAGCTACGCATACCGCGATCGTCGTCAAAAGAAACGCGACTTCCGTAAATTGTGGATTGCTCGTATCAACGCAGCAGCTCGTATGAATGGCTTAAGCTACTCAAAATTGATGCACGGCTTGAAATTAGCTGAAATCGACATCAACCGTAAAATGTTGGCTGACTTAGCTGTCAACGATGCAGCAGCATTTACTGCATTGGCTGACCAAGCGAAAGATGCATTAGCTAAATAATTAGGCTCTTTGTCAAATAGTGTTGTTTTGAATTAAATCTGGAAAAGAGAGCATTCCGGTGTTCTCTTTTTT
>NZ_MAEK01000035.1:0-12460 GCF_009933265.1 Enterococcus sp. JM9B
GTAAACAAGGATTTTTGGTTTCCGCTACTCCTTCCAGACTGATGACGTCAGAATATTCCGGATTCGTTGCGATGATTCCGATTGCTTTGGCCGTATCAATAGGAGAGCCGCCACCGATCGCTACGAGACAATCTGCGTCTGCTTCTTTAACGAAGGCCACGCCTTCCTTTACATTATCAATAGTTGGGTTAGGTACAATTCCGTCATAAACAGTGTAGGAGATTTCTGCTTGGTCCAATAAGTCCGTTACTTTAGTGGCAACCTCAAATTTTATCAAGTCTTTATCGGTGATTACGACTACTTTTTTGAAGCCACGAGTCCGGATCTCATTCGGAATCTCAGCGATTGCCCCTTTCCCATGGTATGAGGTTTCATTCAAAATCATTCGGTTTGTCATTTTTCTTCCTCCAATTGTGTGTTTGTTCACAAGATTTTATAAAACAAAAGAATAACTCTTTTGTTTACAGGTGAAATACCGGAATCAAGTCTTTTGTGACTGGGGAATCATCTGGATTTGTTTCCATGATATCTGCCATATAAGCCCACCATTTTTGGTTGATGGCGGTAGCAGCGGTTTGCTGCCACCGTTCCTCCTCTTCGATCTCTAAATACCCAAAAAGGGTACTGGTTTGCGGATCTAAAAAAATGGAATAGTTTTTAGCCCCATGTTCTGTTAACATTTTGCGCATTTCCGGCCATAATTCGTTGTGTCGTTTTTCATACTCTTGATGCTTATCGGGATAAACCTTCATACAAAAGGCTTTTTTGATCATTTTAGTCCTCCCTATTCTTCTAAGTAGCCTGCTCTTGGTTTTACTCCAAAGGCATTTGCCAATTGCCATAGCTGCTCGTCTGTGATCGTTTGTAAGATTGGTCCTTGCGCTTTGACATAGGTATAAACTTGTGCGGCTTTTTCAGCCGTTTCAATTAAACCGAAGACCTCATCCATATTTTTGCCGGCACCATAGATTCCATGTTGTGGCCAAAGAACTAAGCGGGTTTCTTTCATTTTCGCTGCTGTTGCTTCCCCAATTTCGTTGGTCCCCGGAACCATCCAAGGAATAATTGATACTCCATCTGGAAATACAACTAAACATTCTGTACACATTTGCCAAAGGGTGCGGGTGAATTTTTTTTCATCCAATTCATGGGTAAAACTCATTGCCAATAAATGGCTGGCATGGTTATGCATAACAATACGATGCTCTGGATCAACAGCCAATCGAGAGATATGACTCATTAAATGGCTTGGTAATTCACTCGTTGGTACTGCAAAGTCTTCTAATCCCCATAAAAGATCAAGGGTTTTTCCATCTTCTGCAATTCGAACAACGCCAATATTTTCTGACGGTGCCGTACAAACATTTTTGAAATATTTTCCAGAACCTGTCACGATGAAATACTTTCCGATCAGTTCGGAAGCATCAAAAATCATTGGAATCTTACGGATCACTTGCGTAACATCCAAAAACGGTGTGACTTCTTCTTCTTTTAACAAATAAGAAATATTGCCGCCATTACGTTCATCCCATCCCAGACGATACAAATTTGCGGTAGTTTCCATCATTTCTTTAACGAAGGGTGCTTGTAAAATATCAACTTTTTTCACTAGTTTTGCTCCTCTTTCATACGAACTTTCCTAATAGAAAATTTCATTTTGTTTATCTGTTGGCCAATACATCTTTTTCATACGCTTGAACTTCTGTCAACCAATCCAAGCCAACCGGCACGTTGTTTTGATAACAGAAATAATTCCAGACAGCTGCCGAAGGAAAATCTTTTAGTTCTTCCGTATAGGCCATGCGGGAAGTGAAATCAAAATTCAGTTCCATCTCCTTTAACTGATCGATTGGTTCTAACATTGCTTTTAATAATGCTTTTTGTGTATTCCGTGTTCCAATGACCCAAGCCGCAATTCGATTAATCGTGGCATCAAAAAAATCTAAGCCAATATTGGTTTTTGCCAATAATTGATTGCGAACCAGTTCTTTACCGATTTCTTGCAATTCATCATCCATAATTACCACATGATCACTATCCCAACGAACAGGTCGACTGACATGTAGCATGATTCCTTTACTAAACAACGCCAAAGAAGAAAGCTTATTGGAAATAACTTCCGTTGGATGGAAATGTCCTGCATCCAAGCAGATCAATTTATCCCGAGTCAACCCATAACCCATATAAAATTCATGAGAACCAACCGTATAGGCTTCCGCCCCTAAACCAAACAGTTTGCTTTCAACGGCATCTTGGGTGTATGCTTCATTGACTTTTTCGCTAAAAATTTCATCCAGCGAGTTCATCAAACGTTTTCTAGGGGTATAGCGATCGATTGGATTGTCTTTCATTCCATCTGGTACCCAGAAATTATTGATACAAGTTTGTCCGGTTTCTTTTCCAAAATATTCAGCAATTTTCCGACTGCGTTTTCCATGCTCGATCCAATAGTCTCGAACTTCTTTATCGGGATGAGCCAGCGTATAGCCATCCTTCATCATTGGATGAGAAAAGAACGTTGGATTGAAATCCAGACCAATTTCTTGTTCTTTTGCCCATGAGACCCATTTTTCAAAATGTTTTGGCTCAATTTCATTTAAATCCACCGCTTCATCTGTATCCAAATAAATCGCATGGAGATTTAATTTATGTTTTCCGGGAATCAGCGAATAAGCTTTTTCTAAATCTTCCCGCAATTGGGTTGGCGTATGAGCAGCACCGGGATAATTTCCCGTTGCCATGATTCCCCCAGTCAATTCTCCTTCAGGATTAAGAAAACCGAGGACATCATCTCCTTGCCAGCAATGCATGGAGATTTTTACATCCTGCAGTTGTTTTAGCGCAGCATCTGTATCCACACCAATTGCAGCGTATTTTTCTTTGGCTTCTTCATAGCTTTTGACTACATCTTTCATAACTTTGCTCCTTTGATAAGTAGTTGTTTTTCTTCAGATAATGGTTCAGGGAAAAAGGTTCGACAAGGAAAAGATTCCTTGATCTGCTTACGTGCGGCTAGAACTGAGGAAAATTCACCAACTGCTAACATTTGCATCATGATATTTCCAATAGCCGTCGCTTCTCCCGGTCCGGCAATTACTTCAATCTGGCCGCAATCGGCAGTCAGTTGATTGAGAAAGGCATTATTGGACCCGCCACCGACAATATGCAATTTTTCCAGCTTACCGCCCGTCAATCGAGTAATTTTTGTTAATTCTTCGGCATAACATAGCGCCAAACTATCGTATACACAACGGGCAATAGCCCCTGGTGTTTCAGGTACTTTTTGTTGCGTTTCCCGACAATAGGTTTGAATCGTCTCAATCATATTTTCGGGATTTAAAAAACGTGCATCATTCACATCAATTAAGGATTGAAAATCGGATTCTTGGCTGGCTAACTCAGCCAATTCAGCATAGCTGTAATGATAATTTTGCATCCGGGCGACTTCTTGGATCAGCCACATGCCCATAATATTTTTCAAAAAGCGAATAGTGTTGTGAGCTCCCCATTCATTGGTATAATTTGCTAAAAAAGCGTCCTGAGTGACATTAGCCACCGTTGTTTCAACACCCAATAACGACCAAGTTCCACTGCTAATATAGCCCCATTCTTTTGACTCTGCCGGCGTTCCTAAAACAGCCGAAGCAGTATCGTGACTAGCGACACTGATAAATGTCGCTTCTGGTAAGTCGTACTCTGGAAAGTGATCTTGTTGCAACGAACCCAGAATCGTCCCGGCATCAACTAATGGCGGAAAAAGTGTTTCCGTGATTCCTAGTAAATGAAGTAACTCCGGTTCCCACGTCTTGGTCCCAGCATTTAACAACTGCATGGTGGAAGCATTGGTTTTCTCCGTTACCATATTTCCAGTAAATACATACCCAAGGTAATCTGGAATCAATAATAGTTTATCAGCTTGCGCCAATTTTTCTTTTTCCTCTACAAATAATTGAAACAAGGTGTTGAAGGATTGGATTTGAATCCCAGTTTGTTCGTAAAGTTTCGTCAACGAATAATCTTTAGCAAACGCTTCGACTGCTTGGTTCGTTCGCGGATCCCGATAGGCAATCGGATCGCTGAGCCGCTTGCCTTTTTTATCCAACAGGCAATAATCGACTCCCCAAGTATCGATTCCTACAAAACAATTAGTGATCCCTGCCTGTTTGACTTTTTCTAAGCCTCGCAAAATTTCATGAATCAAGTAATCAATTTGCCAATAATCATATCCGTTTTTTGTTTCAAAGCCATTTTTAAATCGATGAATCTCGGTCAAAACTAGTTGATCGGTGTCATCCCGTTGGCATTGCATCAAGCGTCCGCTGGAAGCACCGATGTCGATCGCTAGATATGTATTTTTCAAAAAATCACCTCTTTATTTAGAAATATATAAAACGCTGTCATTTCTTAATAAAACAATAATAAACCATCTGCTTGTATTTTACTTCACACGATTTTGGTATATACTTGCACTATCTTGATAAAGAAAAGAGGCTCTTTATGGACTATTGGGAAAAAGCGAATCATTCGTGGTCTGCCGATTCTAGCCGCGTGATTTTGACTCCTTCGCAAAAAAGCAAGGAATTATTCTACTATATTCAGGAAATTGGCCATTTTAAAGCAAAGAAACCTTACTTCACAGAACGAGCAAACCTTCCTTCCTATTTAGTGAAATTTACATTAAGTGGGCAAGGGCAGCTTACCTATCATGGGCAAGAGCAACCCATTGAAGCAGGAGATGTTTTTTTCATTGACTGCAAAGAATACCAATTATACAAAACAACCAGTGAATCCCCATGGGAAATGGATTGGGTTCATTTCTATGGGGGAAATGCTGCATTATTTTATCAGGAATTTGTCAAAGACGGACGCAATGTTTTTCACACGCTACAAGATCCCCAAAAAAATCGTCTGCATCAATTAATTACAGAAATGATTCATCTGCAAACTGCTGCCAACGCTAGAACTGATTTTTTAGTTTCTGTTGCCATACACGAACTGCTAAATGAACTGATTTTACAAAAATATCAATTGGACTTTAAGGAAGAGGATATTCCCTCTCATGTTCATCAGCTACAGCGCTTTTTAGATGAGCATTTTCGTGAAGCCATCACTTTACAGCAGTTGGAATTGCACTTTCTTTTGAATAAATTTCAGCTGAGTAAAGATTTTTCTAAATATATCGGTATGCCCCCCATTGATTATTTGATTAGTAAGAAAATTTCCTACGCCAAAGATTTGCTTCGTTACACGGAATTTTCAATCCAAGACATTTCTTTGGAATTGGGGATTGAAAATTTTGCCTATTTTAGCCGATTATTTAAGTCAAAAACTGGGATGTCTCCAAGTACTTATCGCAAATTAGGATAAAAAAAGAGCGGTTTTCAACCGGCTCTTGTCTTGGTTCGTTTTCAATCTTCATAATGTTTAAAATGAATCTTCTGGTTGGACTCATCTCGCTTGATAAATTCTTTAGGGGTCAGCCCAAATTCTTTTTTAAAGGTCTTCAAAAAATGAGGATAGGAGGTGAAGCCAGCTTTTGAGTAAACTTGACTTGAATTTTTGTATTCTTTCAGTAGTTGCTTCGAATAAAGCAATCGTTTTTTTAGTACAAATTGATGAAAGGTAATGCCTGTATGTTTTTTGAATTCACGGGTGATATAGTATTTACTGACAAAAAAAGTTTTTTCCATTTCTTCAAGGCTTAATGCATCTGTCAAATGGGTAGAGATATACTGTATTATCTGCTCAATTCGCTCATTTTGTACAATAGTATTCGATTGATTTTCACTTTCTTCTTTTTGAATGAGTTGATTCAAAAAAATCATATAGTCAATCAATTTTTGTTCATACTTTATATCGGAGCCATAAATAGAAGCATCCGGCTTTTCATCAATAAATGACAATAATTCCTTTAATTTCTGAGGATCGGCTTGAATGATTCTACTCTTATGGTTCCCCAAAGGCTGAAAACAATCCTCCAAATTTGTTCGTTTCGTTGAACGACTTGCCAAAAATTGAGGAGTTAGAAAAATATATACCCGTTCAAATAAATTTGTATTTTGTTTAATGATACGATGCAAATCATTGTAATGAATCAGCAAGACTGTTCCTTCTGTCACATTGAACTGTTTTCCTTCAAGATAAAAGGATCCCACACCTGAAAGTGTCGTGTGCACTTCATAAAAATCATGGGAATGGTAGATCGTTTTTTCCTGACTGACAACGTCTTTTACGTGATAAATCTCATATTGATCAGAAATCATTGTATTAACTTGTGATGCTTTCTTCGGCTGAGTCATCTGACACTCTCCTTCTTATCAATTATTTAATTAACAATTTTTGACAATTATACTACAAAACTAGTTATATTTTTTGAACTTTTTTCTTGTTATACTCTGTGAAAATAGTAACAAATATAAAACAAATGAATGTAAGCGTTATTGAATTTTGTAGTATATTGGAGGAAAAAAAGATGCAACAACGAATAGTCAAATGGTACAACTACTTAGCATATGGAATGGTCGACTTTCTTGGAGCAGGTTCAACTGCGCTGACCAGTGCATGGCTGTTATTTTTCTACACAACTTTTTGTGGATTAACCGCAACACAAGGGGCCTTGATCTTCGCCTGTGCACGTTTTGTCGATGCGATTGCAAGCCCATTAATGGGAATCATTACGGATAATTTTCATAAAACGAAAATCGGCAAGCGTTTCGGCCGTCGAAAATTTTTCATTCTTCTAGGTATCCCCCTTGTTTTAAGCTACATGCTTTTTTGGATCAGCGGACAATCTTTTTTCTACTATCTTGTGACATATGTAACATTTGATGTTGTCTACACAATGGTCTTAGTCCCTTATGAAACATTAGCCTCTGAAATGACCCAGGATTATAAAAAGCGAACCATCTTCTCAGGATTACGCTTGTTCTGTGGTCAGGTTTCTGCCTTTTTTGCAGCCTTTATTCCAGGACGTTTGATAGCGCTTCTAGGAAAAGATAATTCTCTTTCATTTCTCTACGCAGCAGGCATTTTTGCGGCCGTATTTGTGGTAATTTTAATTTTCCTCTATATTTTTACGTGGGAACGTCCCTTGGCAGAGATTGAAGCGATTCAACCAGTTCAATCCTCTACTCCGACAAAATTATCTCTTGGTGAAAAGTTCCATAAAATCTATGTTGATCTCTTTTCAACCTTCAAAATCAGAGCCTTTCGAGTACACATCTTGATGTATCTTGGTTGCTATATTTCTCAAGATATCTTTTCACAAGTCTTCACGTACTTTATCGTGTTTGCACTGGCTTATACTGCGATTACTGCTTCAAATATTCTAAGCGTAATTTCTATTGCTTGTATCGTGGGGGTCGTTTTTGGAATCTTTACGATTTCAAAATTTAATCCTGCAGTCATTTACCGTCTCTCGATTCTTTTCTTTGCCGTAGGTGTTTTAGGATTTCTCGCTGCTTTCTTGTTGCCTAGTGTAAATCAAATGTGGTTCTTGATGGCATCCGGTTTTGTCAGCGGTATCGGTCGAGGTGCATTGGCCTATATTCCATGGAATATTTACAGCTTTATCCCTGATGTTGACGAACTCGTCACTGGTCAACGGCGTGAAGGAATTTTTGCCGGAGTGATGACTTTTACCAGAAAAGCAACCCAAGCCTTTGCTGTATTTTTAGTTGGAATCTTGCTTGATTATTCTGGTTTTGTTGCAAAAGCAAGCGTGCAAAATCCTCATGCTGTCCAATCTATTGTAGTGATTATGGTCGTCGGTGTTTTCTTCTTTCTTACTTTAGGAACGATTGCGTCATTTAATTTCAAATTAAGCAAAGAATCCCACGCACTTTTATTGAAACAAGTTGCGGCATATAAAAAAGACACAGATTATCAAATGTCCCCTGAAACTGCTGAAATCATGAAACAACTGACTGGTTGGGATCGTGAACACTTGTGGGGTCAAAATGACGTTGGGTTTGAAGCAAGACAAGCTTATCGTCAAACGCATCTATTGAAAAATTCTACTAAATAGTTCTTCCATTCCCCAGTATGACTAAGTAAATGCTTTGTTATATTGGGGATTTTTTTGATTACTTTCCATTGACAAAAAAATACCAGCAATCCTTTGATGGATTGCCGGTATTTCTCGTATTTCTGATACTATTATTTCAATCGTTCCACAGCCCGTTTGATAAAATCGTCTTTTGTTTCTTCCAATACAACATAGGAAAAAGGACGCTTTTCCTGAACAATCTTCGAGATAGATAAATAATCAATCACTCCTTCACCTAAAGGAACCGGGATGATCTTACCATCTCTTACGCTAAAATCTTTTAAATGAACCGCAACGATTTTTTCTCCAAAACGATCAAAAGCTGTTCTTACTAAATCAACTTGGGATTGATACGTTTCACCTGTGATTAAGTTTGTAGGATCAAGAACAATTCCTAAGTAATCCGACTCAATAGATTGGATTAATTGCTCCACGCGATCCAGTGAATAGATTGGATGATTAAGTCCCGGCTCGATTCCGATGACCATTTTATGCTTTTCTCCTGTTTTTACAAGCCGACGAATAACTGCAACTGTCTCAGCAAATGCCTCATCCGTAAAATTTTCCTCTGTGTATTGAATCTCTGGCAACACACATCCTGTCTCTGAAGCAACCATGGATGCACCAAAGTATCTTGCATGACGGATATAACTTTCAAATTTTTGCAGTAATTGTTCCCTTATTTCCAGATTGGGGTGAATCATATTGATATAACAACTCAAAATACCTACTTGAACATTTTTTTCAGCTAATGTTCTTTGAAAATAATTTCCCATTCCTGGATTGATTTCTTTGGTTCCAGAAGGTAGCTCTGGAAATGACAGCCCTAGTGCTAATTGAAGGGTGGAAATTTTTTGTTCCTTCGTTTTTTTTGCCAACTCTGAAACAGAGTTGATGTTGGACAAATCATGCCCACGAATTGCAAGATTTAACATTGACTCACCTACTCCTCTTAATTTAATACTAGTTCTATTTCTTACTTTCGCACAAAAATAAATACAAAGGTGTCCGTTGATTCATAATATCGCATTACAAATCAACGGACTACTAAAATTTTATTTTAACAATAAGAAACGAGCAATTCTGTTAAACACAACACCGTCAAAGATTGCCCGTACGGCATGGCAGTAAGTCCAATATTCCGATAAAAGTCAAGGCTGTCTCCCATGCCAGTACCAATGGAAACATTTTGAACCTCTCCCGTTTCATCAATTTGTTCCAACAAACCTGCAATAGCACGATAAGCAACGTCCTTATACTCTTGTGGTAGATATCGTTTGTGGACTGCTTTTAAAATACCATACGCAAATCCGGCAGTTGCCGAAGATTCAACATAAGAGGAAGGATCATCGATCAATGTGTGCCAAAGTCCATTTTCCGCTTGGTATTCTTTTAATGCTTTAACTTGAGCTTCCAGCGTTTTAATCAAGAATTTTGCAAACGCATCTTCTTTTGGTAATTCTAAAATCTCGATGATTTCCGGAATGGCAATCGTTAACCAACAATTGCCTCGTGCCCAAAAAGCTTCCGCATAATTATGGTTTTCTTCAAATGTCCAGCCGTGATACCATAATCCCGTTTGTTTATCCATTAGATACTTCACATGGATCATAAATTGATAACGCGCTTCTTCGAGATATTCTGGTCGATTCAACAGTTTCCCGATTTTCGCTAATGGCAAAACAGTCATCATCAAGGTATCGTCCCATAATTGATTTTTGTTCTCTGGACCGTATGTTGCATGCTGCAATCCCTCTTCCTCTGTTCGAGGCATGTCATGCATCACCCATTCTGCCCATTGCTCAAGGTATGGAACATAGCGAGAATCCTTCGTATCTTCATAAAGATAGGCCATCGTAAGGAGGGGTGCCATCGTGTTGACATTTTTAGGTGGCGCTCCTTCGATCATTCGATCTTCAAACCATTGTTGCACAACTGAGTAGGCTTTTGGATTTTTTGTGAGTTGGTAGTTTCGATAGATTCCGTATAACCCTACCCCTTGTGGCCAATTCCAAACAGTCCAGCTCTTGTCATCCACCTTTAACCCATCAAAGTCTAATAAAAAATCTCCTGCTTCATCTTTGATTGTTGTCAGATTATTGATCAATAAATCAATTTTTTCTTCCACCAATTCTTTTGGTACAAAGAGTTCTTCTTTGATAATCATTGTTTTACCACCTTTTTAAATCGTTTTCATTTATATGTGAACAATATAACAATAAAAGCTACGACAAAAAATACTCTATATTGAACAAAAACTATCTAAAATTGACCTATTTAACTTTCTAACACGAAAAAGCCAAATGAGGGTAAAAATCTCCCACATTTGGCTTTTTATTTCTCCACTATTCGATAGGAACTAAATCTTGACCGTATTTAGTCATCCATTCGGTGAATTCTTCGTTGTCAAAATGATAAGGCTGTTTCTCAGCTGCGGCTTTTAAATGTTGAAGCTGTAACGTCCAGCCTGCTAAGTCACGAGCAAGATTTGGAAAATCCAGAGGCGCATTTTCTTGAAATTTCACAGTTGTTGTCTCCTCGTCTCCAGAAAGCGCAAATTGTACTATCGCTCCTGCCCAATCAAATTGCAAACACTCTCTTTCTCGATACTGATACAATTTTAACGATTCCTTGTATCCTTCCGCCTCAAAAAAGAGTTCCCCAGATTCCGGTAAATTCTCTGCCTTTATTTCGGAGAACCATTGTTGGTACCCTGGTGTTGTAGTCAACAGTTGCCAAACAGTGTCCCGACTCCCTTGGATTTTTGTTTCAAGTTTAAGAATGGCTTCTTGCTTTGTCACTTCTAGTGTCATACCATTGTCCTCCCATTTCTCAGTGTAAATTATTTCTGCAAAAAAGTTCAATGAATCAATCCATAGTGTCTTAAGGCATGCAAAATACCGCCATCTGTGTTACTGCGTGTAATAAATTCAGCGGCTGCTTTAGTTTCTGCAACCGCATTTCCCATTGCGATTCCATGGGTAACGGCTTGTAGTAGAGTCACATCATTTGGTCCATCCCCAAAGGCATAGGTTGGAATTTCTTGGTGGCCTAAATAATGAAGCAGATGGGTGATTCCTGATTTTTTATCAATTCCTTTCTTGACGATATCGATTGCCATTGGAACATTTCGATAAAAACTAAACTCTCGAAACTGCTCCTGATATAATTTATCATGCGCTAAATTATCTGTCAGCGCTAAAATCATATGGACATCTTCATGATGATGCTCCTTCGGTAAAATCTCAGGAAGTGGAGAATGAATCATCCTATACCCCTTCTTCATTGCTTCACTATGACTGGTAGCCCAAAAACGATGCGCATTATACAGACTTAGTGCAATCTGCTGTTCTTGCGAAAATTGGATAAACCGATCTAATAGAGGAATCGGAATTTTTTCCGAATAAATTTCCTTTCCTGCAATTTCAATATATTGTCCATTCATGGCTACGATACTGTCAATACCCGAATAAGCCATAATATCTTCCACCGCACTCACAGAACGCCCTGTCGCAATGATTGGCAAAATTCCCCTTGTTTTCATTTCTTGAATAGCAAAAATAATTTCTTCTTCAACTTGATGCTGATTATTTAATAGCGTGCCATCTAAATCAAAAAATAAGACGGCTTGAACCTTTTCCGGCATACTAGTCACCTCTTTTGAATGATACCCATTATACCACGGAGCATGGGTGACTATCCTTTTTGGGGGATTATTAAAAACCGCAAACAGATAATAAAAGCTGTTTTGCGGTTTATTTGTATTAATTAGAAAGTTTTCCTTCGTAGATTTTTTCTAGCAGGGTTGGCTTGCAGAACCGAAGAATCTAAAATCAGATCCATTTCATCAAATCGTTCTGCCCATTCGAGCAATTTTTTTTGGTAATTTTCATCTGTTCCTACAAAGGAATGATACCAACTCTTGAACTCTGTGATCAGTTTCGCCTCTTTTTGACTTTTTATCGTTATTCGATGCTCCATTCGATTCCTTCCTCCTGAAATTTGTTCCTCGTTGATACATTTTACGCTATTTTTTTGTGGGTATCAGGAATGAGTTTTTTCATGGAAACGTCTAAGAATAGAACCAGATTGTCTAAATCACAAATCCGAATCCCATGCTCATCAAATTCTCCAGTAGCATACCATTTTTCAAGTTCTGTCTTAGAAATCCCCGTATGGTTTGCTAACTCAGTCAAGGAATACCCTTTTTTATCCGTTACTTCTTTCAGTCGTATGCGCAACATTTGATTACTTCCCTTCATTTAGAAACGCACCACTACTCTCTATTTCTATTATAGCGCTTTCTTTGTTAATAATCGACTCTTCACTTATAAAAAAAGGCTCTTTGTCAAATAGTGTTGTTTTGAATTAAATCTGGAAAAGAGAGCATTTCGGTGTTCTCTTTTTTTGTTA
>NZ_MAEK01000036.1:0-8230 GCF_009933265.1 Enterococcus sp. JM9B
ATTAGAATCGCCTGTCCTTTTCCACACAGATCAAGGATCACAATATACTTCGTCTTTGTTTAGAAAATATCTAGACAGTCAACCAATCACACAGTCTTTATCGAAACCGGGGTATCCTTGGGATAACGCTGTGACTGAATCTTTTTTTAAATATATGAAGAAAGAGGAGCTCAATAGAAGAACATTTTCAACCCTTCAAGAAGTACAGCTTTCTTGCTTTGAATATATCGAAGGATTTTATAATACACGGCGACCTCATGGCACTCTAGATATGCTTACACCTAACGAAATGGAAGAAAAGTACTTTAATCATCTGTAAGTATCTGCTCTTTTCGTGTCTACTTTATTGACATCTATCCAATTTATTATCAAACGTTCTAGGAAAAGAGCAAAATCTCATCTACATTTATAAAGCCTTGAATTTACACTTTAAGTGCAACATATAAAAAATGACTCACAATCAATATCCAACTAGAATAGGTTTGTCGAAAACACTACTAGGAGGAAGACAATTATGAGTCAGTATCATCATCTTACCATCTTCGAACTTGACAGAAATCCATTTTGATTAACCACAATGCGGTAAAAGTCCCATCACTGAATTTTGATAAGGTCGATTTCATTTAGCTTACATAAGCTTACTTGGTAATTCGAGTGAGGAGGGATGTGCTCCTTGTAGCTTTAGATACTAGCTTTGCAAAAGAGTATTGTTGCAATAATTTTTAATTTATCCTGTAATTCCTAAGAAGGTAAGAACAAAGCCTAAAATGATCACACCCAACAAAATTTTCAATGGGCTTACCTTTTTTCGTAGTAAGATAAAAATGGACATCACTAAAACTAATTGTAAAAGCCCAGGAACGATTTGATCCAAAACATCTTGCAAGACAAATGATTGACCATTACCAAAATCTTTTTCTAAGGTACTCTTAATAGTAACCATTGAAAACGACATCGCACCCACCATCATAATTCCCATCACCGTTGCTGCTCTGGTAATAATATCCAAAATTCCTGATTTAGCGGCTTCAGCAATATATTCTGAGCCTAATTTGTAACCCGCAATTTGTCCAAACCAACGGATTAAAATAGATGGTGTCACGTAGATAAAATACCACAAGAATAATCCGATTGGATTACCTGCTTGTAGTAAGCCAATACTAACTCCTGTGGCTACAATACGGAGGATCGCTTGAAAAACCGTGTCGCCGATCCCTGCCAAAGGCCCCATCAAACCTAATTTCAAGGGTTGGATTACACTAGAATCAAAATCAGGATTTACTGCATTTTGTTCTTCCATTGAAACATTCATTCCTGCAATAAAATTAGAGCAGGCTGGAGTAGTATTATATAGAGCTGTTCCACGTTCCATTGCTTCCCAATATTTATCAGGGGCATCTTTATAAATCCGCTTCAATACAGGTTGCATAGACCATCCATAAGAAATACCTTGCATTTTAGTATAAGTAAAATTATAAGATAGGAACATTTGCCGCCAAAAAAGTTGTTTCATATTTTTCTTCTGCTCGCTAGCCAAGCTGGCAATGGAAAATTTACTCATTGAAAAAGTCCTCCTCTTCGTCTACAGCTGAAATAGCAGTTTGTTGTGTTACTAAATCTGCAATTTTCTTTTTCTTCAGTTCATCATAGAAAATGTATAGAGCGATAATTGTCGCAAAGATGGCGATTCCCATAATGGGAATTTTTGCATAACCTGCAATAGCAAAACCTAGAGCAAAATAAATCGCATATTCACCTTTCCATAACGTTAAGAGCAGTAGAGCGAATCCTAATGCTGGTAGCATCCCAGCCGATACCGATAAACCACTCATCACCGCATCTGGAATCCAGTCGATGATTCCTTGAATCGCATTAGTCCCAAAATAAATACTGACAAAACCTAAAAGGAAGAAGAACATGTATAATACGATGATTTGACCAGCGTATAAACGTAAAAAGGCTTTTTCATTTCTTTCTCGAACATATTTTTCAAATTTGGAGGTATTCGCTGTAAAAATCATATTGATGATACTAACCAAAAATACCCCTAAAAGACTGATTGGCACAGCTAGAGCTATCGCAACAGTCACCGACTTTCCTAAAATCAACGCGTAAGCCCCACCAAGTACACTCCCAATAACAAGGTCTTGAGGCGTTTGTCCACCAACGTTCACTACGCCCAAAAAAACTAACTGTAAAGCAGCGCCAATCATAATTCCTTCTACTGGGTTCCCAAGAAACAATCCAATCAACATTACGGTAAAAATTGGCTGATTAAAATATAAGTTGCCCCATACGGCTCCCGCTTTTGCAAACATTAGGACAAATCCAACAATTAATGCATTCACTAACATGATTATTCTCCTTTCAATAACTCATTCATTGACTGCCCATTACTACTTGGAACTTGTTGATAGCTAATATCTTGCCCTTTAGAAATAATTTCTTTGAAGATCTGTGCATCTTGATTCGTAATATATAAACTAGATCCCAATTTCTTTTTTTCTGATACAATGCCTTTAGCACGACCATAATTGCCGATATTCAACACTTCAATATCCGATACTTTTTCAACAATGGTCAACATATCTTCTGGTGTATCAACAATTAATAAAATTTTTAAGTCTTTACTTTTCGGATTATTCAAGATTCCAATTGCTTTCTCAACTGTGCACACTAATGATTTTATTCCTTCTGGTGTTGCCATTTTTAATGAATTTTTTTGAAATTCGTTATTGGCTGCGGTATCGTTAGCCACGATAATTCGACTTACTCCCAGCGTTTTACTCCATACGATAGCGATCTGCCCGTGAATCAGACGATCATCAATTCTTAACATTGAAATCATTTTTTCAGCTCCTATTTAATATATTCTCACTTCAAAAACACGAATAGTCGGACAACCATTTGTACTATGGAAAACAACCTTTACTTGCGTGCATTTGATTGGTTTATTTAGCTCTATCCAACCATTTCTTAAATAATTGTCTTTCCGATGAATGGTTCTCACCAACTCGTCGTGGTAATAAAATTCAAGATCAAAATCTTTTACCAAGGTTCTTTGAACGGTGGTGTCTTCGCGCTTCATGATTTTCTCAGATAGACTAAGCATTACTTCTTGAGACAAGTTCGAATCAAACTTGATATTTACTTTTTGTACATTAACTGGCTGTGCCCAATTTAGCGCTAGCCACTCTTCAGTATTATATCTAGATTCCCAGTAATTATGGGTTCCTTTTTCTGGACGGGCCACGCCGTTTATTACATTTTTAGGTAATGCTGATTTTTTCGTGCTGGATGCGGTAACACTCGCTTGTAATGCTAAATCTTGTACATCATTATTTCTGAGATTAGGCAAGTACAAATCTTTTTTTAAAATCAGTTGTTGTAATTCTGCTAGATATGATTGACCCACTATTCTTGGGGAAACATCGTACTTTTGAGCTAAGCTAGCAGCTAAACCAATTGCTTCACCAATCACAGCACATGTCGCCATCACACGTGTTGAACCAAACGCACAATGAGAAGCACTTATTAGGCGACCCGCTAGATATAGGTTATCTATATTCTTAGAATAAGTGACGCGATAAGGGATATCATAAAGGTCGTTTAAATAGTAATTAATGGTTGGTTTCGCATTGGTTTTCATGCCACCCACTACATGGATATCCATTGGCCAACCACCATAGGCTATAACATCTTCAAATTGGCGAGACGCTTCCAAATCATTGGCAGTTAAGACATAGTCTCCAATAAAGCGTCGAGACTCCCTCTTTCCTGGTAAAAAACCGATCCAATCTAGTTCATAATTTTCTGCACCGTGATCCCCACCATTTTTAATGTGATCCCAAACACCATAAACAACTTTTAATAGTTCATCCCGAATCTTCTCCGCATCTGCAATAGTGTTTAGTTGTTCATCTCCACCTAATTCCAACCACCAATATCCATCCTTAAAGGTGGTATGTTTTCGATGTTGCAAATCTTCTTCTGTGTATGAATATGCCCAAGCAGGTTTCTGAAATTTTACTGGCCGCCCTATATCTTTACTAGTAAATTGAATACTACTCCCCATGGTGTACCCGTCTGATTCGTCAGGAGCAATCTTTTCGCCAAAAACATCTTTTCCTTCCCTGCCGGACATGTACTCTGCTCCAGCTAGATAACCTAATGTCCCATCACCTGTGCCATCCACGAAAAGATTTCCATAAAAGGTATACTCCTTTTCAGTAGTTTGTTGGTTGGCTTTGATTGCGACAATCTTTGATTTTTCCGTCACTACTTGATACATTTGGGTATTTAAGTACAAATCTAAATTCTCTTGATACCGCGCTTTTTCCCACAAAATGACATCAAAGATACTGAAAGAATCAGAAGCATTTCGGTATTTATTTTCCAAAAGCACCTCTTCAATCAAACCGGTTTCTCGTGCATCTTCTCGGTTCATGTGATTATCTGCTCCACAAATATGCATCTTCACTTCTGAACTGGCATTTCCTCCTAAGACAGGTCGATTATGAATCAATACAGTTTTTATTCCTTCTCGTGCGGCACTAATTGCAGCACATACTCCTGACAATCCTCCACCAACAACAACCAATTCATAATTCTTCTCAACCATCTTTACATTCAAAATGTATCACTCTCCTAATCTTAAACACAATACTTTCATTGATTATTAATGCAATTTCCATGCCATTTTTTTGAACACTTGCTAATTTGATTTCGATAATCGCCATTCCGTTGCGATAAAATCCTCTTTCACTTGTGGAATTGGTAGCCCTATCGTCATTAATTCTGTACCCGAATAATCATTTCCCTGTTCATCCATATACCTTTGCTCGGGTACTAGTAATGGCAATTTCAATCGTTTCGGTACTGTATTCGGTTTCGCTAATACAGAAACATAGCTCACCCAAAGATGTTGTTCATCTTCTTTCATCCAAGCGGTCGCATTTTCATCAAAAGTGTTTACTCGTGAATACTTTCCAAATTGTAAAAGTTGACGATTTCGTTTATAGTGTTCAATTTGCTGAGCAATTTGCTGTTTTTCAGTTTCTTCTAAGGTAGTTAAATCTAATTCGTAGCCCAAATTCCCCTGAAAAGCGACTACACCTCTCGTATGTAGTGAGGTCATCCGTCCAACTTGATGATTTGGAACTGCTGATACATGGCATCCAATGCACACATTCGGATAAATCAGTGCGGCTCCTTGTTGAATAGAAAGGCGTTGTACTGCATCTGTATCATCCGAAATCCAGATTTGCGGTGTATAGGCCAACATGCCCGGATCAAATCGACCGCCACCACCAGCACAACTTTCAATCAAGACATCCGGAAAGGCTGTCGTAATTTCAGATAAAATTCGGTAAAGACCTAAGATATAACGATGCCCTAGTTCTTTTTGATGTCCCACTAAATACGTACTGCCAGAATCCGTAATATTTCGATTCATATCCCATTTTAAATAGCGAATTCGATTTTCTGATAATATTTTTTTTATCGTTTGAATAATAAAATCTTGAACAGCTGGTTGGGAAAGATCTAAAACGTATTGCGTTCTAGATAATTGCGGTTTTCTATTTTCCACTTGAATAATCCATTCTGGATGTTCGGTAAACAACTGACTTTTAGGGGAAACCATTTCCGGCTCAATCCAAAGACCAAAATCTAATCCTATGTCCAAAAATTCTTGAATTAGCAACTGTAAATTGCTGCCTAGTTTTTTTTCGTTCGGTTGCCAATCCCCGATAGACGTCTCAATTGAATTTCGCTCTCCAAACCAGCCATCGTCTAAAACAAAAAGTTCTATCCCTAATTTAGTCGCCTCTCTTCCTAACGCTAACAATTTTTGACGGTTAAAATTGAAATACGTTGCTTCCCAATTATTTAGGAGAACGGGACGTGCTTTTTTTGTAAAATTTGGATTGATTAAACAATCCAAATAAAAGTGTTGAAATAATTGCGTCATCTTATTTACACCTTGATTGGTATGAGTAAAAACAATTTCTGGGGTATAAAAAGATTCTTTCGGTGCTAAATCCCATTGAAAATCAAAGGAATGAAGCCCCATTTGTAAGCGAGTATTTTGATGCATGTCCACGATTGCTTCTGCTATAAAATTGCCGCTATACACAAGATTCGCCGCAATAACTTCTCCTTGATAATCATCTGTCTCCGGTCTGACTAAAGCAATAAATGGATTTTGACCATGACCACTTGCTCCACGTTTACTATCCACACCTTGAAATCCTTGTTGTAGACGAGTCCTTCTCAATTGCATCTCTCTTCCCCAAGCACCAACTAACGTAAGCATCTCGAAGCGATCATCTAAAAGATCCAAGCTTAAACTTGTGGCTTTTGTCATTTTAATAGTTTCTCTAGAATCATTAACTATTTGTATTGATTGAGTAAACATATCATACTCTTCAAAAGCCGAAAGAAAAAAATGAAGTCTATTCTCTGTTAGCGCGTCCTTCAAAATGATTTCTAAAGTGGTGACAGCTTTCTCGGAAAAAGTACTTGGTAAACCAGGAATCTTGCTTTTTTGATTGCGGTAGTTCGCTTTATAAAAACGAAAATCAGAGATTCGAGAACCATTTTCGTATTCAATTTGAAAAGCGGGCTCACGTAAATCAGGATTTCCAAAAGCAGGGTACCAGATGGGTAATTGTTCAAGCCGAAAATCCCTTTCTCCATCTGTATCAGAAAGATAACTGGCACGTTGAATATCACGAATAACATAAGATAGTTCTGTTTTTTCGGCTAAACGATCACCGAAATAAAGCAAGCAAACATGTCCACTCTCCAAGACACCTAGACTTATTTGCTTTGATTTGGTTCGCAATTCGAGTTGTTTTATCACTTTACAATCCATAGTCTGACCTCACCTTTTGATTAATTAAAAAAATCGTCCTCAACTTCTGTTGTCGTTGTATTATTTATTAGTTGTACTTGACCTTGCTGAATCATTTCCTGCAAGTCGCTTTCTTCTAACTCATTTATAGACATTAAAACGGAGAGTACAATCGGCAAATTGACCCCTGTAATAACAAATATATTGTCCATTTTTTGGGTCAAGGACAGAACCTTTTGCGATACACTGCCTCCGATAATATCTGTGAAGATAATCATGGGGTCTGTTTGTTGAAGCTTCAAGAATGACTGAATTTCTTTGTCGAGATCACAGTCACCTGAATATCCATCAACTGCCACTATTTGATCTTCTAATCCAGTTAAAACTTTAATTGAGTCTTTAATACCACTAGCCATTTTTCCATGTGTTGCTATTAACATTTTTTTCACAAGAAATCCTCCGTTACCGTCTTCTATAAACTCTCTTCCACCCAATTGGCGAATAAGTCTAACCATTTCCCAGTATTTCCATTTTTAACACGTTGATCTCCAAAATGCTCTTCCATTTGCGACACCCCTAATCCATGTTCTCCCTTTGAGAAAAGGTGCATTTCAAAAGGAATTTTATTTTTCCGAAGTGCCATTCCAAAGAGTAGTGAATTTTCAACTAAAACCGTTTCATCTGCTACTGTATGCCAAATAAACGTTTTGGGTGTATGTTTTGAAACCAAGCGTTCCACTGATACTATCTGCATTTGCTCCTGATCTTGTCCATAATCACCTAATAGATACTTCATAGAGTTTACATGTCTAAACTTTCCTGCGGTAATCACGGGATAGCATAGCAGTAATCCATTAGGTTTGATTTCTTCAGGGTCAAAACACTCCGTAAAATTGACCTGCTTGTGCCAGGTGGTTCCAAATAGAGAAGCAACATACCCTCCAGCTGAAAAACCTGCTACAATCACTTTATTTTGATCTATGTGCCACTTCTTAGCATTTGCTCGAATCATTCGAATGGTTTCTGCTAATTGAGTAATTGCTTCAGGAAAAGCAGCAGGATAAACACTATAATACAAAACAACTGCGTTAAACCCTTTGGCATTCATCGCGAGAGCAACTGGCTCAGCTTCTTTTTCCGAGATAAAGCGATATCCTCCTCCGGGACAGATAATCATTGTTGGTCTGCCATTTTCCGACTGATTCGACTTATACTCTGGAAAATAGCCAACCATTTTCGCTTTTCCTAGTACCATTTCCTGTATCAATAACATAGTGGTTTCACCTCCTTTATCAACATAATCAAGTGAACACTAGTCACATTTTATTAACAAGCAAATTCCGTGCCAACTAAAAAAGCAAATATTTATTTCAG
>NZ_MAEK01000036.1:8330-13744 GCF_009933265.1 Enterococcus sp. JM9B
CTGAAATAAATATTTGCTTTTACTTCTATTTTAGTCGGGCGCTCTACATTTTTTTCAAACACGTTATTTTTCATTACGCATTGATGCTTTCTCGAAATAACTCAAATAGAAGAGAGATTTCATAGTCATCAATTTCAATTTTATACTTCATTTCAATTGGTTTAAAGATTCCTTGTGTGACGGTATAAAATTCTGTTGCTTGATCTGTATCAGCACTAGAAACCCACTCATCCCGATTGGCTTCTCGGGTCATTAGACGTTCTACCATTAATGAAATATGCATATATAAACACAGTTTTAACTTACCGCTTAATTTGATTCCGTAATAATTTTCATACTTTATGATTACTGTATCAACTTCTAGCATAATCACGTCAGGATTCAAAAAAGATAGACGTTCACTGACTCCTTCGATAGATAAGAATCGAACCAAATCACCATATAATTGATCAAATGCCGTTTTATCTAAGAATTTGTGCACTGTCTGAAATAATTTTTTCTCTCCATGAGCATCCAATAAATCATAAATATTAAGATGAGGGATTTTAAAAGTTTTTGGTAAATCAGTAGTCGTGATAACCAATCGTGTTGAGCCAAAAGACTCGATTGTATTGCTTTTTATATTCCCTTGTAAATCAGAAAAATTCATTGTTAGTATGTTTAATTCATTTTTTATACGATTTTGAAAAATTTCTTTTAATTTGTCCGAAATACCCAATCCTGACATACAGGAAATCACAATATTTGGACTTTTGGCAAAGCCTTCAAAATAGCGAGTGGAGATTTTATATTCACGACTCGCCTTTTCTGCTATCATCTTGAATGATTGTTTTTGTTGAATCTGCAAGGCAATATCCAAAGCAGTTGCTGTGGTAAGATTGTCAATTACTAGTAAGTCTCCGCTTAAGTTATCTTTCAGTTGAGTATATATCTTACTTAAAGAACCCATATCAACCATTAAAATGAAGCCATTCGTTGTGTTAAAACCTTCAATCATTTTTTTGCTTTCCGTTATAATATCATCGATTGTAGCCTCAATAGGCATATCAATGGCGTCAAGTAAATATGTGCCACAAAGTTGATTAACGGTCGCTTGGATATTAGTAGCCATCGAGTTACCATGAGCAATCAACAAGCCCCTAATCCCAGCTATCTCTTCCAATTGGTTCTCTAAGCAAATGGACAATAATAAGGCTAATCCCTCGTTACTTGTTTGGCTGGTTGAGGGCAACATATTACAAAAACAAGTTGCAATATGGTATCCCCGACTATAACGCGACTGTACAATCACCTGTAACTCAGTAACTAACGTTTTGGGAAGGTCAATCCCAGTTTGATACAGCAACGAAAAAATCGATTCCATATATGCAGCATCTTTCAATCCAAATTTTTCAAGAATAATCTTTTGAAAGAATAGGTGGTGCATTCCCGCTAGATTTGCATCCCCATTCATTGCTTGATAATCGACTTCAATTTGAAAGAAGAGCTGCAACAATGATTGAGGGTCGATGGTTGGATTTTGCGAAAGAAATTTGATGATTTTTTTATTGATTGCAATTGGATCAAACATATCTATTTCACGATTTTCTTGATCAAACCTATACGTTTGCTCAGAAATGCCCCACTTAGATTTAGAGATAAAAAAATCAAAATTTTTGCTGGTGATAGCTAAAATAGATTCTCCCTCATTTTCCTGACTATAAGCTTTTGCACAAGATACTTTGATTAAGTTCTTAATTTTCCCAATATTGCCTAATGGATCTAAAAACAACAAATAATCCAAAACATCCCCTGAAACTTTTAGCGGTCTTTGTAATTTCTTAGCTTCCTTATAAAACAAATCATTTATAATAGCCAAACGTTCATTTAGAGGGCGCTTACTGTAATCGCTAATATCAACTACTACAGGAATTCGACGATAGAACGTTGGCAACAACTTTTTCTGAGGATCTTCCGTAGTCGCTAAGATGAAGCGTACATTTGATCTGATATCTTTCTTATTTTCTCCCATTGGCCGAAATAATCCAGTATCAATGAAACGAAATAGTTTCTCTTGATTTTCGTCAGAAAGTCTGTGAATTTCATCAAGAAATAGAAATCCCTGATCGGCTAATTGCAGTAACCCAACTTTTTCTTTACTTGCACCAGTAAAGGATCCTTCTGTATAGCCAAATAAAATAGAAGATAGCAATTCTGGATTATTGGCATAATCAGCACAGTTTAAGGTATGGAAGTCTAAACTACTGGCTATCATTTTCTTTTCTACGGCATAGTCGCTAATTTTTTTCGCTAAAAAACTTTTTCCAACACCACTACTTCCTGTAATTAAAATATTCAGTCCATTCTCTGGATATTTGACTGCTGCAACGCAACGTTCAATTACTGCTTGTTGACTGCCATTATATCCAATGAAATCTTTGAAAGGCTTCAAAGAAGACAGATATTCAACAGCTGTTTTTTGACCACTTCTTATCTGCCATTTTACTGGTCGCCCAACTACTTTGATCACTTGATTATTTCGTAGTAATTGCGACAAATAATTACTCGTCACTGATCGGCTCAAAGACAAAGCTTGCGCCAGCTCCATTGTCGTAATGCCATCATTATTTAGGTTCAACTCACTCAATTTTTGAAAAACTTTTTCAACGGCACCTATCTTATTCATTAATATGCTCCTTTCAAAAAAAAACTGTATGCACTTTCATTTTATTCAGAAACAATTTACCACTACTCACTAAAATAATCAAGTTAGTGTTTACTCGCTTTCTCCCAAATAGTGTTTAAAAATATTGAACACTTCTATCGTAATTTTCAGACTGTTTAATGTGTACGAATAAATAGGTCCACAGTTTTTGTTATTACAGCAGAGTCAACCTATATATTTCTGAATGTCAAAAAAATAGTAAAAAGTGGGCGGATTTTATAATGAACTTAGCCATCTAGACAAATAACATCATAGGGCTTGGGACATAAGTCCTAATGAAAAATCCAGATACCAGTCAAATTGATTGGCATCTGGATTATTTTTTTGTATTAAAATAAGAACACCTTTGCTAAAATAAAAGTGACTAAACAAATAAAAAAGCGAGGTGTTCTTATGTTTAAAAATTATACCACAAATCAAGTCGTTCTTCCTCTAGATTTTAGTTTTCAGTTAGAAAAAAATGATATTGCGTTCGCTATTGATGAGTTAATTGAAAGTATTCCCGAACAGCGTTTCATTCCCTTTCATCATCAAATGGGACCTTCTTCCTATCATCCAAAAATGATGATGAAGATGATTTTATGTGCCTACACACAATCCGTGTTTTCTGGTCGAAAGATTGAAGCATTGACGAAAGACAGTATTCGCATGATGTGGCTTACGCAAAGTTATCAACCTAGTTATCGAACAATTAATCGGTTCCGTGTGAATCCTTTGGTGAACACACTCCTTCGGGAGTGCTTCGTTCAGTTCCGTAGCCAATTGGTCAAGGAACAATTGATCGATGAAGAAGCTATTTTTATCGATGGGACAAAGATTGAAGCAAATGCCAATAAATACACCTTTGTTTGGAGAAAATCGATTGATAACTTTGATAAAAAGCTTACTGAAAAATCAGCTTTTCTTTATGATGAATTGGTAAAAAATACGATTATTCCTGAAATTGAACGCGAGTCCACAAATGAATTATCTCCAACTGAATTAAGTCAGATTGAAGAACACCTCACTCATGTTGTTGATAAATTTACAGAAAAAATCACACAAGAAGAAGATGGAACGACTCGAAAATCATTACGTTCGAAACGGAAAATCCCGAAAAAGATCAGAAAACTATTTCGTGACTTCAAAGAAAGAAAACTTGCTTATCAAAGACATAGACAGATTCTAGGAAAACGAAATAGCTACTCTAGAACCGACCTAGACGCGACGTTTATGCGCATGAAAGATGATCCTATGAAAAATGGTCAGCTAAAAGCTGGCTACAACCTTCAAATTGCCACAAACAATCAGTATATTTTAGGCTATGATCTTTTCTCAAATCCAACGGATACACGAACACTACGCCCCTTTTTAACTACTTTAAAAGAGCGTTTCTTTGAGCTACCAACCTATATTGTCGCAGATGCTGGTTATGGAGGAGAAGAAAACTATCAAGCTATTTTAGAAGACCATGAACGGATACCGCTTATTACCTATGCCATGTATCATAAAGAACAAAAGAAAAAATTTAAACAAAACCCGTTTCTTCCCGCAAACTGGTCGTATCAAGAATTAGATGATACATTTCTTTGCCCTAATGGACGGAAAATGAGGTTTCGCAATTATTCTATTCGTACAGATAAATATGGATTTAAACGATATTTAAAACGGTATGAATGCGAAGATTGTTCGAATTGTCCTCTTCGAAGCCAGTGTACAAAAGCGAAGAGTGACAAGAATCGTGAGATTCAAAAGAACATGAACTGGGAATACTTTAAAGCAACGATTCAACAGCTACTTTCAGAAGAAGAAACCGGTAAAATCTATCGTCAACGAAAAATTGACGTTGAACCAGCTTTCGGACATTTGAAGGCTTGTTTAGGTTTTACTCGGTTCTCTGTTCGAGGAAAACAGCAGACACACAATGAGATTGGGTTTGCGCTAATGGCGATCAATTTAAGGAAATATAGGTTGAACATGCCCGCAACCAAGGAAGATTCTTCCAATAATCTAAAAAACAGACGACCGAAAATTCTTTTTACGATTTTCGGTCGTCTGTTTTATGATTCTTGGGACTTATGTCCCAAGCTCTTGCTCTTCGGCTAGAAGCCTCTCTTACCGGCCTCGGCCTAAAAGACCCTCTGAAAGCTTCCCCCCGCACCACTTCTACTCGCTGATTCTAAAAGAATCTCACTCTATCTCTTTTTGTTTTTAACTCCTGTAAACGGATCAACTTCTTCGAACAACGTAAGCTGATCTGCTGAATAATCTTCTTTTATTTGTTTACGAATATACTCAGCTATCTGCTCCTTATTCCGTCCAACCGTGTCCACGTAGTACCCTCGACACCAAAATTTTCGGTTCCCATAGCGATATTTCAACTCTGCATGACGGTCGAATATCATTAAACTACTTTTTCCCTTTAAATAGCCCATGAATTGCGAAACACTTAACTTTGGTGGAATACTTACAAGCAAATGAATATGATCTGCACAAGCATTTGCCTCAATGATCTCTACTCCTTTTCTTTCTTAGCTTCTTTTACATTTTTGAATAATATCTCTGTTTTTAGTTTTGAAGTATAGTCAATAAAACTAAAATCACCATCGGCTTGGATGTATGCTAATAAAGTAGACAATTTTTCTGCTATACTGCTATTTGACTAGACACTATTTTTGAAAGGAATGTTTTGATGGTAGATAAACGTAAATCCCCTCGTAAGTTTGATGAT
>NZ_MAEK01000037.1:0-67386 GCF_009933265.1 Enterococcus sp. JM9B
AAGGACCATCTATTATCAATCAATCCAGAGTTAAGAGAAAGTTATGACGTTTACCAAGATCTTTTAGAATCCTTCGAAAATAAGGACCACACGACCTTTTTCAACTTAATAGATACCCTTCCAGTGCATTTAAATCAGGAGTTTAAAAAGGCAATTCTTTACCTAAACAAACACAGAATAGCGATTTGCAACGCCTTAAAATACCCTTATTCCAACGGCAAGCTTGAAGGGAAAAATAATTTAATCAAAGTGATCAAACGGATTGCTTTTGGTTTTCGTACTTTCCGCCACCTGCGCAAGAGAATTCTTATTCAGCAGAATCTCTGTATAATCATTTAAATAACAAAAAAAGAGAACACCGGAATGCTCTCTTTTCCAGATTTAATTCAAAACAACACTATTTGACAAAGAGCCCAAAAGGAGTGGGCTGTAAAATAGAAAAAAACCGCAACTAGAAAAGTCGCGGTTCAAATTTATTCATTATCCAAGCCAATCAGGTAGTCATCATCGTTCATTGCTTCGACGGTTCCTAATAAATAGCCGTTACCAACTTGGGAGAAAAAGTCATGATTGCTCGTTCCAGTGGAAATGCCGTTCATGACGATTGGATTGACGTCATTAGCGGTATCCGGAAAGAGTGGGTCTTGTCCTAAGTTCATCAAGGCTTTGTTGGCGTTGTAACGGAGGAAAGTTTTTACTTCTTCCGTCCAACCAATTTCGTTGTACAATTCTTCTGTGTATCGTTCTTCATTTTCATACAATTCATACAGGAGGTCGTACATCCATTCCTTCAGCTTGTCTTGTTCCGCTTCAGGTAATTCATTAAAACCAAGTTGGAATTTGTAGCCGATATAGGTTCCATGCACTGATTCATCACGGATAATCAATTTAATGATTTCAGCAACATTGGCTAATTTATTATTTCCAAGGTAGTACAAGGGCGTATAAAATCCTGAGTAGAAAAGAAAAGTTTCTAGAAAAACACTAGCGATTTTCTTTTCCAAAGGTGTACCGTTTTTATAGATTTCATTAATTCGCTCTGCTTTTTTTTGCAGGTAGGGATTTGTATTGGTCCACTCAAAAATATCATCAATCTCGGCTTTAGTATTCAAAGTGCTGAAAATGGAAGAATAGCTTTTAGCATGCACTGATTCCATGAATTGAATATTATTTAAAACAGCTTCCTCATGGGGGGTCCGAACATCTTTGCGTAGCTGATCCATTCCACTTTCTGATTGAACCGTGTCTAATAAAGTCAAGCCGCCAAAGACGTACCCAACGGTGGTTTTTTCAAGATCAGAAAGTGTTCGCCAGTCGTCCAAATCGTTGGATAGGGGAATCCGAGTATCCAGCCAAAATTGTTCTGTCAATTTTTCCCATGTGGATTTATCGATGATGTCTTCAATTTCATTCCAGTTGATTGCTTCATAATAGGTTGCCATCTGATTTCGCTCCTAGTTCCTATTTTGGTAATAAATTTTCTGCAAGAAAATTTAGTCTGATGTTCACAACGAATATCATTCCACTAGAAATACTTAAAAAAGTGGAAGTGACATCCTAGTTCCTATTTTGGTAATAAATTTTCTGCAAGAAAATTTAGTCTGATGTTCACAACGAATATCATTCCACTAGAAATACTTAGAAAAGTGGAAGTGACATCCTAGTTCCTATTTTGGTAATAATATTCTGCAAGAAAATTTGTGTTGTCGTTTAGTTGCATCAAATGACACAGCTTTCGCATTGGTTGCTACCGATTTCTTCTGCATCATCGGTAAATGTTCGTACATAATAAATAGACTTGATGCCTTTATTAAAGGCATAGTGACGCAAGATATTCAAATCCCGCGTGGTTTGTTTATTGGTTGTTTTCCATTCATACAAACCTTCAGGAATTTCTGAACGCATGAAAAGTGTCAGGCTCATTCCTTGGTCGATATGCTGTTGGGCAGTGGCATACACGTCAATCACTTTACGCATATCCATATCGTAAGCGGATTTGTAAAAAGGAATCGTGTCGTTGGACAAGTAAGCCGCTGGATAGTAAATTTTACCGATTTTCTTTTCTTGCCGTTCTTCAATCATTCGAGTAATTGGGTGCAGGCTAGCACTAGTATCGTTGATGTAAGAAATCGAGCCGTTTGGTGCGACTGCAAGCCGGTTTTGATGATACAAACCATCTTTTTTAACGGCTGCTTGTAATTTTTGCCAATCTTCTCCACTTGGTAAAAAGATATCTGCAAAGATTTCTTTGATTTTTTCTGATTTTGGTTGGAAGTTCCCCGTCGTGTATTTATCAAAATAGCTGCCGTCTGCATAAGCGGATTTTTCAAAATTATGGAAAACGGTTTGCCGTTCACGAGCGATGGCGTTGCTTTCAACTAAGGTCCAATAGTTCAACAGCATGAAATAAAGATCTGTGAATTCAAGGGATTCTGGTGAGCCGTATTCCATATGATGCTTTGCAAAGAACGTATGCAAGCCCATCCCGCCAAGACCAATCGTATGCGCTAAGTTATTGCCATGTTGGATCGATGGAACCACGTCAATATCTGAGGCATCTGTAACAAAAGTCAATGCTCGTGTCATGGTTCGGACAGATTTACCAAAATCAGGGCTTTCCATCAAATTTACAATATTGGTGGAGCCAAGATTACAAGAAATATCCGTTCCCATCACTTCGTATTCTTGCTTGCCATTGATTAGTGAAGGTTGTTGTACTTGCAGGATCTCAGAACAAAGATTACTCATAATGATCTTACCGTCAATCGGGTTGGTTCGGTTGGCTGTATCGATATTTATCACATAAGGATAACCAGATTCTTGTTGTAATTTAGAAATTTCGTTTTCTAAATCACGGGCTTTGATTTTTGTTTTACGAATCTTGGGATTTGCTACCAATTTATCGTATTCTTTGGTGATGTCGACATAAGAAAAAGGCACGCCGTATTCTTTTTCAACGCTATAAGGGCTGAACAAATACATGTCTTCATTTTTTCGAGTCAGTTCATAAAATTTATCCGGTACGATGACTCCAAGAGACAAGGTTTTTACGCGGATTTTTTCATCGGCATTTTCTTTTTTTGCGGATAAAAAGCTGATGATATCTGGATGAAAAACATTCAGATAAACGACACCGGCACCTTGTCGTTGTCCCAATTGGTTGGAATAGCTGAAGCTGTCTTCGAATAATTTCATGACAGGCATCACACCGCTGGCAGCTCCTTCATACCCTTTGATGGGTGCGCCGGCTTCTCGTAAATTAGACAAGGTGATTCCAACGCCACCGCCGATTCGTGACAGTTGCAAGGCAGAATTGATCCCACGCCCAATAGCATTCATATCGTCGGTGATTTGGATTAGGAAACAAGAAACCAATTCTCCACGACGTTTCCGTCCAGCATTCAAGAAAGAAGGGGTCGCTGGTTGGTAACGCTGATGAATCATTTCATCAGCTAATGCTAAAGCCAAAGCTTCGTCGCCATTGGCAAAATACAATGCATTGAACGCCACACGATCTTCATAGGATTCAAGATAAGCAGTACCATCATTGGTTTTTAGCGCATATTGAGAATAAAATTTGTAGGCTGCCATAAAGGATTTGAATTGAAAATTTTGCTCATCAAGAAATTGATACAATTTTTCAATGAAGGCATCGGAATAATTTGCTAGAAATTCTTTTTCCAAATAATCATTGGCTACCAAGTAATCAATTTTTTCTTTAATAGAAGCGAATGTCTTAGTGTTTGGTTCGACATTTTCAGCAAAAAAAGCAGCTAGTGCTTCTTTATCCTTGTTCAAAGGGATTTGTCCATCGACAGGTCGGTTGATTTCATTATTCAACTTGAAATAACTAACGTCGGAAATATTTTTTAAACTCATGGGAAGACCCTTCTTTCGTTCAAGTTTTTTAAGCGATAAAAAAGGATTTGCTGGCTTACAAGGCTGACAAATCCGAGGTTTACAAAGTTAGCGAAGAAAAAATCAAGACGCTAGTTGACGTAGTTGATCTGGTCGAAATCCGATGATTGGTTGTGCGTCGGAAGTTACGACGGGAACGCTCTGGAAGCCTTGTTCCTTTAATTGATCGATCATTTCTGGTTGTTCGTCGATATTCACTTCTTGAAAGGCAATATTGTTTTCCGTTAAAAAGCGTTTTGTCATTTTACATTGCATACAATTATTTTTTGAAAATACGGTAATAGTCATTACGCGCCCCTCCTTGTTCCTGTTTTGGGAAAAATTATTATAAACTAAGTATAAGTCAGGACAGAAAAAAGTCAACAAAGAAACACTACATCTTGTGTTTGTGAAATCGAAGGGTACTAAATTTTGTGTTTTTATACAAAAATGAATGTGCTGGAAATCTCACCGTTTCTTGATTAAGAAGAAAATAAACAGGGGGTTGTATAAATAAAACGAGTAAAAAAAAGCAAATAAATTTTTCTATGTGAAAGAGATAGCAATTTTCGAAATTGGATTGACTTTTTGAGGTAAAGAACGTACTCTTTAACTGAGAATAATTATCATTTGCGATTGTAAATAACTACACAAGAATGGAGTCGGCGGGATGAGAAAATTAAGTGAAGCGAAAACCCATAAAGTCTATCAGGTAAAAGAGATTCAGACGACGGCAGAAATTCAGCTTCATTTGAATCATCTTGGTTTGATTCCCGGCAGTAAAGTTGTCTTGCTGCAAACGGTAGGAGAAAACGGTATTGTTCTGCTGCACAATAGCCGCTTGGCATTGGATCAGCAAATTTTAGAAAAAATCATGATCGAGGAAGCCAAAGAAACCGGTGAGTGGGTGTCATTAGATCAATTGGCGATCGGAGATACAGCAACTGTTGTGGGTGTTCATGGTGAAGGAGCTGTCAAACGGCGGTTGATGGATATGGGCCTGACTAAAAATGTTCGAGTACAAGTTCGGAAACGGGCTCCTTTAGGTGATCCGATTGAAATTACCGTTCGCGGCTCTGAATTGACTCTTCGAAAAAATGAAGCTGCCTATATCTTAGTAGAAAAGGAGCAGTAAAAATGCGAGAAACCTATCTAGCATTAGCAGGAAATCCGAACAGCGGAAAAACCAGTACCTTCAATCAATTGACAGGTGCAACCCAGTCTGTTGGGAATTGGCCCGGTGTAACAGTAGAACGCAAAGCCGGAAACTTACGAAAAAATAAAGAAGTTATCATTCAAGACCTTCCGGGAATCTATTCCCTTTCTCCATATACACCAGAAGAAATTGTGGCTCGGGATTATTTGTTGCAGGATCGTCCAGACGTCATCGTTAACATCATTGACGGCAGCAATTTAGAACGTAACCTTTATTTAACAACACAGCTTTTAGAAACCGGCATACCGGTGGTTGTAGGAGTTAATATGATGGATGTCGTGAAAAAAAGCGGCAAAAAAATCAATCTGGAAAAACTTGCTTACGGACTGCAAACCCCCGTTGTCGGAATGAGTGCGTTGAAAAAACAAGGTCTGGATGAATTAATTCATAAAAGCTTGCAGGCGGCAGAAATTTTTCCGCCAGAAATCCATTATCCGGTGTATGATCCAAAATTGGAAGCCGCTTTGAGTGAAATCAATGATGTGTTAGGCAATACGGTACCGGAAAAACAGGCGCGTTGGTATGCTGTCAAATTATTCGAACAAGATCCGGTCGTTTGTCAACAAGTAAATTTGTCAAAAATTCAACAAAAAGAAATCAATGAAATCATAAAAATTACGGAGAAAATCTTTAATGATACCAGCGAAGCAATCCTAATCAATGAGCGCTATGAATTTATCGCCCGATTAGTGGCGTTGTGTGCAAACCAAGAAAGTAATTTTGTGGAGACCGTTAGTGATAAAATCGATCAAGTAGTAACGAACCGCTTTTTGGCTTTGCCTATTTTTGCTTTGATGATGTGGGGAATCTACTATCTGTCAATTCAAACCATCGGCACGATCGGTACAGACTGGATTAACGATGTGTTATTTGGTTCGGTGCTTCCTCAATGGGTGGAAAAAACGTTGGTGAGTTGGCAAGTTGCTGATTGGATGCAACAGTTGATTTTAAATGGAATTTTAGCAGGTGTTGGCGCAGTTTTAGGGTTTTTACCGCAAATCATCGTCTTGTTTTTCTGTTTGTCATTGTTAGAGGACTGCGGCTACATGGCGCGCATTGCCTTCGTCATGGATCGCCTGTTTCGAAAATTTGGTTTATCGGGAAAGTCATTTATTCCTATGCTGATTGCGACTGGATGCGGTGTGCCGGGAGTAATGGCCAGCCGTACCATTGAAAATGAAAAAGATCGGCGGTTGACGGTTATGGTGACGACCTTCATGCCTTGCTCGGCAAAGCTACCAATCATTGCCCTGATCGCAGGAGCTTTCTTTCCTCACAGTAGTTGGGTAGCACCTTCTGCATATTTCTTAGGAATTACCGCCATCGTTTTGTCTGGGATTGCTTTGAAAAAAACACGGTTGTTTTCTAGTGATCCGGCACCCTTTATTATGGAACTGCCGGCGTATCATTTGCCGCAGATGCACAATGTTTTTCATCAAACGACTGACCGTGCATGGGCATTTGTTAAAAAAGCCGGTACGATTATCTTTGTTTCCAGTATCGTCATTTGGTTTGCTTCAAATTATAATTTTTTGCTGCAACCAGTGGCAGAAAATCAAAGTATTCTTGCACAATTGGGGCGTCTGATTGCGCCACTATTCGCACCATTGGGATGGGGGCAATGGCAAGGGACCGTTGCAACACTGACAGGATTGGTCGCAAAAGAAAATGTTATTGGCACCTTTGGCGTACTATACGGCCATTTATCGGAAATCTCTGAGAACGGTACGGAAATTTGGGGACAAATGCAAATGAACTTTACACCTGCTGCTGCGTATTCATTTTTAGCATTTATTTTACTGTGTGCACCGTGTTTTGCGGCAATCGGTGCTATTCATCGGGAAATGGCAAGCTTGAAATGGACATGGTTGGCAATCGGTTATCAATGTGGGTTAGCTTATGGCGTCAGTTTTCTATTGTATCAATTTGGTCACGTATTTTTTGAAGGCGGTGCGTGGACGATGGGGACGTTTTTGGCAGTTGTCGTCGCCGGAGGAATGCTGTTTGCCATTCTTCGTAAACCAAAAGAACAAAAACTGCCATTTGTGCAGATTGTAAAAGGAAGTGAAAGATGATGGCGACTTTTTTGTTGAGTATTCTGATTTTTGGTAGTGCTGGCTGGATCGTTTATCGTCAGAAAAAAAGTGGTGGCAGCTGCAAAGACTGCACGTCAAGTTGTCCAGTTAAACAAGAACAAGTGAAATAAAAAAAGCGAAGTTTCCCAAAAGGAGACTTCGCTTTTTTTATAATAAATTCTTTAGTCCAGTAACTGGGCACCTACACCCAATAAGCCTGGACCAGTATGCACAACGAGCGCAGGAGAGATTTCACCAAAGTAAAATTCTTTTACCCAAGGAAAATCCTGTTGCAATTGTTTTTTGACAGCTAATGCTTCTTCATAAGCACCGCCATGAGCAACAGCAAGTCGGACATTTTTATGTTCACCGACAAACTTATGAATCAAGGCAATCGTTTTTTCTAAACTTTTTTTGCGTCCACGTGCTTTGGCAACGGTGTAGTAGACACCTTCGTCATTGCAAGAGATAATGGGATTTAATTTTAAAGCAGTTCCTAAAAGGGAAGCGACCAAACCGATTCGTCCACCTTTTTGTAGATATTCAAGTGTCGCCACATTAAAATAAACAGTATTTTTGCTGACCTCTGCTTCTAGTTTAGAGATTATTTCCTTGAAGGATAACCCGGCTTCCAGCAGTTCATTGGCACGAATCGCCTGAAGACCGGCAGCAATCCCAATATTTTTAGTATCTAAGACGTAGACTTCTAATCCATCATACTGTTCGCCTAAAAGCCGCACGATGTTATGGGTGCCGCTTAAACCTGCAGAGATTGTCACGCCCAAAACTTTTTCATAGCCATCCGCTTTGATTTGATCAAAAATTTGATTGATGGCATCTCCGGATGGTAATGAGGTGCTGGGGATTTCTTGCGGAAGCCGTTGGTAAATTTCTTCTGCGCTGATTTCAACTTTATCGATGTATTCACGATCGCTATAAATGATTTTTAAAGGAATCATGTACATATGATTTTCCGCCATGATTTCTGCGGGAACATCGGTACCTGAATCCACTAAAAGAGCAATTTTTTCTTTATTCATGAGGTGCCTCCTTCAAATAGGTTGTTTCTAATGCAATTGTTTTTTCTGCGAGCATTTTCATGGCAAAGGCGGAAGTAGCCGCCCGAACGGCAATGAATTCAACGACTGTTTCTGTAGATTCATTGTAACTTTGGCTTTGGGCATGGGCGCCGATACGATAGATCGCTTGTTCTTGTTCTTGGCAAAAAATATTGTAGGCTTCTTGAATGCCGCTAGTTTTTCCTTGGAAAATGATCCCATCTTTGATTTCAGGAATCGTCAGGATTTGTTTAAGCATGGTGATTGCTATTAAAAAAGCGACATGTTTTCGGGTATAGCGTTTTTTTTGTGGTGCTGGGATCAGACCGAGTTTTACATAATTGTTAACCATCGAAGGGGTCAACAAGGTGTGTTTTTCTGGTTGAATGACTTGGGAAAGGTATTGATCAATCAACTGAATCACTTGATCCATATACAAATTAAAATCAGGCAATGCTTCCCAACGAGGCAAGTGAAATTTTTCCAATTCTGATCCCCAACTAGCCAAATCGGTTTTAATCGTGTTCATTGTATCAGCTCCGTTTGTTAAAATTATCTAATGGAAGTTATTTATAGGCTTATCTAGTTTTCGAAACTAGATAAATGATAACATACGCAGGAAGGATTGAAAAGACTTGAACAACTTATTGGGGGAAATTTTAATTAATTCACGTAGGTTAAGGTTCGGTTAAGCAAAGCAGGGTATTCTTTATCCATACCCAATAACCCAAACTTTTCTTTTCATTTTCTCCCTAACCAGTCGTTTCCTGCGACTGGTTTTTTTGTATAAAAATAGTGCAGCCGAATTCTGCCGCACTAGTTGGTTGAAAATTTTGGTTATGAAAATATTTTCTTAGGTGTGAATGCCACAATCTGTATTTTACTTACATCAATAAGTAAGTATTGTAGTGTTAAAAAAGCGCTCTTGAAATTCTACGAGTGCTTGGATTTGTTCCTTGCTGTATTTGTTTAACTCTTTACAAACGACCAACTTATCTTCGGTGTCATTGAGTCGTTCTATTATTGCTACAACATATCCCTCGTATACCTCCAATGGTTCGAATTCTCCGATAATATAGGCATCGATTTCTTCTCCGTCACCCGAAAGCGTATCAGGAATAAAACCGTAATTTAAAGGATAGATAAAATTATGCTCTGGATGTTTAGAGCCTAGAGGTCGATCCATTTTTACTGTCACTTTCTTTCCCAAATACGACGACATACGACTACCTCCCTAGTAATATAATTTAGAAAAAGGGATACTCACTACAAGCGATAGCTATTCTTTTAAATGGTTTTACAGCTTTTCTTTTTCGGATAAAAATTTTTCTAGCTCTGATTCGATATCGACATCTAATCGGTTTGATAGTTCAATTAACCACCAGATAGTTTCAGCTAATTTATGTTCCAAATTATAGGGTGTTTCATCATAGTATCTGCCAAATTTTGTCATAACCAACCGGTTTAAGTTTCCGATATCGTTTGAAAGTGCTAGTAAATCTTCTTCGACAGTCCATGGACGATCATGGTTTTTTACTTCTAATTCGTGGTAACGTTCTCTTATTTTATTGCTTCGTTCAATTAGTTCTTTTACATCCATTTTAAATTCTCCTTTGTTCATTTAGCTGATTTTAGATTGCTCATGCTATTTAAACTAGTTTCTTTTATCCTATCAGTAAATTCTTTTTTTGTATGTAGAGAGCTTTAAATTAGATTTTTTACAAGAGAATAATGAAAGAGTAGTGTTGAAATAAGCAGGAAAAAAGCGAGACATTTCCTATGTTTTTCCCACCTTAAATGGTATAATCTAGCTGATTAATCCTGATATGTAGTGAACGATGGAATTTCTTCTTGGGCATGATTATTTTAAGATAGTTAAAAATTATAGTTATGGTATAAAAGAAAGGTCGGTTTCTATGAATAGTTCTGGGAAAAAGGGTAGTGTCGTTTATAGTCAGCAATTTAGGGATAATTCTTGGACATTGAGTCTTTTGACCAATGACTTGAAGTCTTTTTTTGAAAATAATCAGAGAGTTTCGGCATTGATCAATATTGATGGATGCTCCTATCCAATCAGTTCTTTTAAACATTTTGCAATGACTACCAACTGCACCATTATGATTAAAGACGGATATATTGACATTGTACAGAGCGGGAGAATTGTCGGTGTATTTTTAAAAAGAACGAATAAAGTTCTTTACAAATTAAATATGAAAAGAATTATGAGTCTGGATTTTCTTATTGGCAAATCGAGTGATTCTATCGAAGAACCAAGAATTAGTTTTTATCTCAATATTTGTATGGTGGATGGTAAAATTTACAGATTCTTCATATTAGGATTAAATGCTGCGATATTACTTTATACCAGTAACTATCTAAAGAAAACGAAGATAAATGTGAATGATGCGTTAATTCCCTTCTTGTCTAAAGAACACATGGATTCAATTAATGCGGAGGTTTATCAAGTAATTGAAGATATTCCTGCAATGACAAAGATTAGCAAGGTTTAAAATAGAAGAAAAAAACCACTCTGATTTTTCAGAGTGGTTTTTAGGTCAACAGAAATAATCAATAAAAAAAGAGGATAGCACAAACGTCTTCAAAATGCTTTCGCACCGGCGTTTGTCTATCCATGGGTTTGGCACCCAATGGGCTGTGGGGGGCTCGAACCCACGACCCGCTGATTAAGAGTCAGCTGCTCTACCAACTGAGCTAACAGCCCATCTGTTTAACACTTAGATATTTTAGCATTGCCAATTCGTAAAAGCAAGGCATTTTAAATAAAAAATTTTTTGTCTTTAAGCTTCAGTTAAGTCAACGAGGGTATATTCTATTCATACCCAATAACCCAAACTTTTCTTTTCATTTTCTTCCCTTGACCAGTCACTCATCTGTGGCTGGTTTTTCTTTTTCCCCAACTTTTAAGTTATAATAGATAGAGAAGGAACTTTATAGCAAGAAAAAAGAAGAGAATCAGAATAGGTCCGTTTCTTAGGAAAATGGTAAATAACGGATGTATTAATGAAAACCCATTGAAAATAAGGTATAATGAGTAGGACAAAAAAGATCGAGAGGTGACTTTTTGTGAAAAAAATATTAGTTGTTGACGATGAAAAGCCAATTTCAGATATCGTCAAGTTCAATCTCACAAAAGAAGGATACGAGGTCTATACTGCCTATGACGGCGAAGAGGCTTTAGAACAAGTAAAGGAAGTAGAACCAGATTTAATTTTGCTGGATTTGATGTTGCCAAAAATCGATGGCTTGGAAGTTGCTCGTGAAGTTCGAAAAAATTATGATATGCCGATCATCATGGTGACGGCAAAAGATTCAGAAATCGATAAAGTTTTGGGACTTGAATTAGGGGCAGACGATTATGTAACCAAACCATTTTCAAATCGTGAATTGGTTGCCCGAGTAAAAGCAAATCTGCGCCGAGGCTCCTCTGCGGCAAAAGAAGCCGAGGAAGCACCAAATTCTGATTTGACTATCGGAGATTTAACGATTCATCCAGATGCTTATATGGTGACAAAAAATGGAGAAGCCATTGAATTGACACACCGAGAATTCGAATTGCTGCATTATCTTGCCAAACATATCGGTCAAGTGATGACACGAGAACATTTGCTGCAAACGGTTTGGGGCTATGATTATTTTGGGGATGTACGGACAGTAGACGTAACGGTTCGCCGATTACGGGAAAAAATCGAAGACAGACCCAGCTATCCTAATTACCTAGTTACTCGCCGCGGAGTTGGTTATTATTTAAGAAGCCCGGAACAGGAGTAGACAATTTATGAAGAAAAAAGTTCGCTTTTTTCAATCAGTGAACTTTAAAATCGCCCTCGCATTTATCTTGATTTTGTTAATTTCAATCGAGATTATCGGGGCGTATTTTATTCGCGGATTGGAAAACTCAACGATCGATAATTTTACGAAGAATATGAATCAGCAGGTTTCCAGCCTTGCCGGAACGGTTGGTTCGGAGTTGAGTAAAAAAGATGCTTCTGATACCACAGTGGCAGACACTACAATCCAACGTATTTTGGACAATACAATGTCTTCTGACATGATCGAAATGCGGGTGGTGGATGAAAAAGGAATCGTCCGTGCGACGACTAATGCTGCTGACAAAAGTACGATTGGCAAAAAAAATGATTACCAAGATACCACCGATTTTACTGCCAAACGGGCGATTGATGAAGCCACAGGAAAAAGAGTGTACATTATTGTACAACCGATTCAGTCACCCACGGGGGATGCTGCAATCGGCGTTTTGTACGTGAAAAGTGATATAGAAAAAAAATATCAGGAAATTTATGATACAGCATTGATTTTTGTCACGGCTTCGTTGATTGCTGCGGCAATTTCAATGATTGTTGCGGTATTGGTCTCTCGCTCGATTACGCAGCCGATCGGTGAAATGCGAGAGCAAGCGTTGCGGATTGCCCGGGGAGATTATAGTCGAAAAGTTGCTGTTCATGGAAAAGATGAATTAGGACAATTGGCTGAAACCTTCAATCAGCTGGCTGAGCGGATTGAAGAAACACAGGATGCAATGGAGTCGGAACGTAACCGATTAGACAGTGTGTTGTCTCACATGACGGATGGTGTAATTGCCGCAGATCGTCGGGGAAAAATTATTACGATCAACGAGATGGCATTGATGCTTTTAAATGTTCAAAGCGAAGATGTGATTGGTCAATCAATGCTGGAATTATTGGATATTGAAGAAGAATATACTTTGCGAAAAATCCTTGAAAATCCTGACGAAATTTTGATTGAACGAGAAACCGCTGATCGGGGTACGATTATTTTGCGCACCGATTTTTCGATGATTCGTCGAGAATCAGGGTTTATTAGTGGTTTAGTTGCTGTAATGCATGATGTAACGGAGCAAGAAAAAACGGAGCAGGAACGTCGAGAATTTGTTTCTAATGTTTCCCACGAATTGCGGACACCGTTGACCAGCATGCGCAGTTACATTGAAGCTTTGAGTGAAGGCGCGTGGAAAGATGAAGAAATCGCTCCTAATTTTCTTAAAGTAACCTTGGATGAAACCGATCGGATGATCCGGATGATCAATGATTTGCTGAGTTTGTCTCGCATGGATAGTGGCAATGCCCAGCTACAATTGGAATATGTGAATTTCAATGAATTGCTGAGTTTTGTGTTGGATCGTTTTGACATGATGGTAACGAATCAAGAGAAAAAATACGTGATTCAACGGGAATTTACACAACGAGAATTATGGGTGGAAATTGATCCGGATAAAATGATTCAAGTGATCGACAATATCATGAATAATGCCATCAAATATTCTCCAGATGGTGGAATCATTAAAGTTCGTCTAGTAGAAACCCACAATAACATCATGTTAAGTATCAGTGATCAAGGATTGGGAATTCCGAAAAAAGATCTGTTTCGTGTCTTTGACCGTTTTTACCGCGTGGATAAAGCGCGGGCCCGCCGACAAGGGGGGACTGGTCTGGGATTAGCTATTTCGCGTGAAGTGATGAAAGCGCATGGTGGCGCTATTTGGGCGGATAGTAAGGAAGGAAAAGGCTCGACATTTTACATTACGTTACCGTATGAACCGTATGAGGGGGACTGGTGGGAATGAAATTATCTGAAAAATTTATTCGTCTCGGTCTGATTTTGCTGATTGCGTTGAGTTTGTACTTTTCTTATGTGATTTGGCTGAGTCCTTCCAATCGAACGGTTCACGAACAAACCATGAATCAAGTTATCGCCACACAAAACTATCGCAAGGCTTCGGATGTATTTATGCCCTTGAGTGTTTCTTGGATCGATGGAGAAGACATTCAGCAAACGACATCAGAAACCTTGATTTCTGAACTACAACCGCTGATTACTTCTGCAAAGATTGAAAAATTAGCGACTACTACCTATGATAGTTTTGATGAATTTCAAGAACAGGCGGATATTCAACGGGGAATTGAGCTGGATTATGTCGGTCCGTTTTCTCTGCAGGAATATCTCACGATGTTTGATTTAAACAGCAGTGAAAAAAATGCAGATGGGTATTTTACGAAAGTGCAGCTTGATTTTGAGCAAAAGGAAATTCGCTTCATCAATGTGAAATGGTATCAAATCACGAAAGCGGCGATGGCGTTTGATCAAACCGATTTTCAAGAGGTACTTGAACAAGCGAAAACAACTTGGACAGCGATGACAAAGGAAAATCGTCTGCAAAATCTGCAGTTTAATTTAAAAGAACCGGTGAAAATGAAGATGTACAGCTATATCTCTTCTTCACAGGCCTATACTGTTTTTCGCGATGCCTTTTTTAAGGACGCTGCAGATGTAAAAAGTAATGAGGACAGTCAAGATGTCGTATTGTATGACGGTTCGGAAAATATGACGATTCAGCAGGAACAACAATTAGTGGATTTTCGTGGAGAATTGTTGCCGGATGAAGACAGCACGGATATTTATTCCCAAAGCTTTCATTTTATCAGCCGATTAGGAACTAATTTAGGTAATGTCCGCTTTTTTGACCGCAGTAAGGATACGGCAAATTATCGAATTTTTGTGGAAGGCTTTCCGGTGTTTAGTGAAGATATTCGCGGAGAGATCAATTTGACGATCTCTGAAGATAAGAGCGGCGATGGATTGCCAGTGCATATTCAGACTAGTTTGAATACGATTCAAGTGCCGATTCCTTCAGAAGAAGAAATCGAATTGGCAAATAATGAAACGATCATTGATCAGATTCTTGCTGCTGGGGGCAATCGGGAACAAATCCGCTCTATGATTATTGGTTATCAATGGCAGGATATCAAGGATACAAATGGCGTGGTAGATCTGGTACCAACCTGGTACATCAAATACGATGAAACTTGGTATCCTTATAAAAAATTAGTGACCCAATTAAGTGAAACGGAGGCGGAGTAATTGGATTTTAAGAAAATCGAATGGATCTTTTTTCTCGCGTTTCTGGGTTTAAATATTTTCCTTTTCAGTCTCTATCATGATGCTCAAAGTGATGAAAACAATGTCTCTATGTCTAACCAAAAAATCGATATTGAACAGCGATTAGCTTCGGATAAAATAAAATATAGCGGCGAATTATCAAATGAAAAGCTTGAAGGCTATTATTTGAGTGGTGAGCAAACGGATTTGGCACAAATATTGGAAGAGGATGCGGGGAATCAGTCGTTGCAAAATGGAACGACGGTCGAGGACGATGAGTTGACACATGTTACTAGTGAGAACTATTATATCAGCGATGACAAGAAAACCGAATCCGCACTGAAAAACTTTTTAAGTAAAGAAAGTCAGATTCTATTTGGAACCGAGTACGAGTATCTGCCAAATTATTCCCTGACAGATGAGGAATACCCAGAAGTCGTGGCAGCACAAACTTTTGAAACGATTCCCTTCAACGATCCTACAAGTCGTGTAACGATTTCGCTGGAGAAAGTTGATGATTTGTTAAAAATTGCCCGGTACACCCAGACACACCTTTCACAAATTGAAAAGTTACGGGAAAAGATGACCTTGTATACAGAAAAAGATGCAATAAATACGCTGTATATCAATAATAAAATTCCCAGCAAATCACGAATTGTTTGGCGGCAACTGGCCTATACGCGAATTTTGAAGGTACGGGAAAAAAATGTGTACGTGCCAGCTTGGTTTGTTGCGATAAAAACCGGTGATGATTTAGTTCAAGTAGAAATGGTGAATGCCTTTAGTAACCGCATCATCACAAATAATACATTGCAGAAGGTAGAAAATTCTTAAAAAGCTATGTATAATGGAGCAAGTTGTTAAAGAGAGGGAGTCAGCCGCATGTCAGAAAGTAGTGCTTTTCAAATCAGTATTTTAGCCAGCGGCAGTTCTGGTAATTCACTGTATATTGAAAGCAATCAAAAAAAAATATTAGTCGATGCTGGTCTGAGCGGGAAAAAAATCACTTCGTTACTCGCTGAAGTGGGAAAAAAACCGGAAGATTTAGACGCGTTGCTAGTGACTCATGAGCACCGTGACCATATTCACGGAGTTGGAGTCATGGCTCGAAAATATAAGTTAGATGTTTATGCTAATGAACAAACTTGGCAAGCAATGGACGGGATGATTGGGAATATTGCAACAGAACAAAAGCATATCTTTGAAATGGGCAAAGTGTTGACCTTTGGGGATATGGATATTGAAAGTTTTGGGGTTTCTCACGATGCCGCAGCACCCCAATTTTACCGTTTTTATAAAGATGGTCGGTCCTTTGTGATGCTAACGGATACCGGCTATTGCAGCGACCATGTTCGTGGAATCATCCGTGATGCAGATGCCTATCTGGTTGAAAGCAACCATGATTTAGAAATGCTGCGGATGGGACCTTATCCTTGGAGTTTGAAGCAGCGAATACTTGGTGATCGTGGACATTTGTCCAATGAAGATGGGGCGTTGGTGATGACCGATATTATTGGTGATCACACAAAGCGAATCTATCTAGGTCATTTAAGTAAAGAAAACAATATCAAAGAATTAGCACATATGACGATGGAAACCACACTCAAGGAACATGATTTAGGTGTCGGAGAAATCTTTGAAGTCTACGATACAGATCCAGATAAAGCAACGGATTTATTTGCCGTATAAAAAAAGCACTGAAATTTTTAAATTTCAGTGCTTTTTTTGAACTTATCGGCTAACAACGCTGATATGCTCTTTCACGTGTTGTTGATTTTCTATTTCATCTAACAAAGCGATAGCATAATCCGCCATGCTGATTTCACTTTTTCCGGCTGCATTTTTAATCAGGCGATCATCATTCAATTGGTAGGTGCCGGTACGTTGACCATCTGGGTTAAAGAAGGCGGCTGGGCTGAGATACGTCCAGTTAACTTTTGTATCTTTCTTCAATTCCAATAATGCAAGGTACATGTTGTGGGCAGTTGGATAAAAAGGCGCATCCGTTGGTACACCATCAATCATGCGTTGTGTTTTTTCTTCATCGATAAACAAAGAAGAAGCCCCACCAACGACTAGTAGACGCGTGGTAGTAGGTGCCAAAATACTTAACAGGTGATCGATACTGGTTTGATGCAGTTCTTCTTTGCCTTGAGGTGCATTGAAGGCATCCACAACGACATCAAATTTTTGTAAATCTTCCGTGGTTAAATCAAATAAATCTTTTTGTAGATAAGGAATCCCAGTAGCGAGTTTTTCTGGATGACGTACGATTGCTGTAACTTCTATTCCACGGTTTACTGCTTCTTGTAAAATAAATGAACCGGCATGACCGGTTGCGCCGATAATTGCGATTTTCATGGTTATTCCTCCTTGGATAATAAGATTAGGTTTAGTGTAGAAGGAAGCTATTTTTTTGTCAAAAGCTTTGTTTGTTTATTAAGACTGAGACTGGGCAAATAATTGAACAAGTACCACCAAAGCATTCATTCCAACATGAGTAATGATCGAAGTCCAAATTTTTCCGGTATGTGCGTACAGCCAAGCAAAAAAACTACCTAGCAGGAAATAAACCAGCAAATGGCCATCGTTATGAGCAAAGACAAACGCTAAGGAACTGACCACCACACCAATCCAAAAAGAAAAGTGCTTAGAGACAAAGCCTAAGATTGCCCGGCGAAAAACGAATTCTTCCATGATTGGTCCGCCAATCGTCACGGCAATAGCAAAAATAGGTCGTTGGATGATGATACTAATAATGTTTTGCGTATTTTCTGAAGGAGTGGTTTGTCCAAACATCCCTTCAATGGATGTAGCGACAGCTTGCAATAACAGAGCAATAAAAATTCCGCCGAGTCCCCAAAGTAAAATGGCAAGTTTTGAAGAAACTTTTTTTTCATGAAGAAGGGGTTCTGTTTGTTTTTGGTAAAGAAAAATCATCAGCAAAGCACCGGTAAGATAGGTCACCGTAGTCGCTAGAATCGCCTGATCCGGTGTAGGAAAAAAAGCGGGAATAAAGAAAGCCAGACCATAACAGAAAATCGTAAAAAAAGTGTATTTATTTAATGACATAGAATTCTCCCTCTTAGTAAAGTAATAAGTTGTGTCAGATAATTATTCATTATTATAACGTAAGGAGATAGAGGAAACAATGAAACTCCCTTTAAAGGAGAAAGCGCTAAAAAGTAGACAAAAAAACTTGCAATGTTCAAACAAAATGAGTAATATAAATCTTGTAGGTTAGCACTCGATAATCGAGAGTGCTAATCAAAGATTAAGTATAGATTTAATGGAGGGATTTATCGTGTTAAAACCATTAGGCGATCGTGTTATCATTGAAGTCGCAAAAGAGGAAGAAAAAACAGTTGGCGGGATCGTATTAGCATCCGCTGCTAAAGAAAAACCACAAACCGGTGCTGTTGTTGCGGTTGGTGAAGGACGTACGTTAGATAACGGCGAAAAAGATCCTGTGTCCGTAAAAGTCGGCGACCAAGTCATGTTTGAAAAATATGCTGGTACTGAAGTAAAATTTGAAGGCAAAGAATATTTGATTGTAGCAGGAAAAGATATTATCGCAATCGTAGAATAAAAAAACTTGAGGTGAAATAAAAATGGCAAAAGATATCAAATTCTCAGAAGACGCTCGTGCAGCAATGCTTCGCGGGGTAGATAAATTAGCAAATACAGTAAAAGTGACCTTAGGACCAAAAGGACGGAATGTTGTTTTAGAAAAATCTTACGGTTCACCATTGATTACAAATGATGGCGTGACGATCGCCAAAGAAATCGAATTGGAAGATCATTTCGAAAATATGGGTGCAAAATTAGTTTCTGAAGTTGCTTCAAAAACCAACGACATCGCTGGTGACGGAACAACTACTGCTACTGTGTTGACGCAAGCAATCGTTCGTGAAGGATTGAAAAACGTTACTGCCGGTGCTAATCCTTTAGGCATTCGCCGCGGGATTGAATTGGCAACAAAAGCAGCAGTTGAAGAATTGCACAGTATTTCTGCCATCGTTGATTCAAAAGAAGCCATCGCACAAGTAGGTGCTGTTTCTTCTGGCAGTGAATTAGTTGGTAACTACATTGCAGACGCAATGGAAAAAGTTGGCAACGACGGTGTTATTACTATTGAAGAATCAAAAGGAATCGAAACAGAATTAGACGTTGTTGAAGGAATGCAGTTTGATCGCGGCTACCTTTCTCAATACATGGTAACGGACAACGATAAAATGGAAGCTGTTTTGGATAATCCTTACATTTTGATTACAGATAAAAAAATCTCAAACATTCAAGATGTATTACCATTGTTAGAACAAATCCTACAACAATCAAAACCATTGTTGATTATTGCCGATGATGTAGACGGTGAAGCTTTACCAACCTTGGTCTTGAACAAAATTCGTGGAACCTTTAATGTAGTTGCTGTAAAAGCACCAGGTTTTGGGGACCGCCGTAAAGCAATGTTAGAAGATATCGCTGTTTTAACTGGTGGAACAGTAATTACGGAAGATCTTGGTCTTGAATTGAAAGATGCAACAATCGAAAATCTTGGTCAAGCAAGCAAAGTTGTTGTAGACAAAGACAATACAACAATCGTTGAAGGTGCCGGTGGAAAAGATGCCGTAGCTTCTCGAGTACAATTAATCAAAAATCAAATTGCTGACACGACATCAGATTTTGATCGTGAAAAATTACAAGAACGCTTGGCTAAATTAGCTGGCGGTGTAGCAGTTATTAAAGTTGGTGCGCCAACTGAAACAGAATTAAAAGAAATGAAATTGCGAATTGAAGATGCATTAAATGCAACTCGTGCTGCAGTAGAAGAAGGCATGGTTTCCGGTGGTGGAACAGCTTTAGTAAATGTCATCAATAAAGTTTCACAAATTGAAGCTTCAGGTGACGTTGAAACTGGCGTGAAAATCGTGGTTCGTGCTTTAGAAGAACCCGTTCGTCAAATCGCTGAAAATGCTGGTTACGAAGGTTCCGTAATCATCGACAAATTAAAACATGCAGAATTGGGCATGGGCTTCAATGCTGCAACCGGTGAATGGGTAAACATGGTCGAAGCAGGAATCGTTGACCCAACGAAAGTTGCTCGTTCAGCGCTACAAAATGCTGCATCTGTCGCTGCTTTATTATTAACTACTGAAGCAGTTGTTGCAGACAAACCAGAACCAGCAGCACCTGCTGCTCCAGCTATGGACCCAACTGGCATGGGCGGTATGATGTAATTTTCTAAGAAATCAGGAAAGTCGCAAATGAAAAATTTGCGGCTTTTTTTGTGGATTCTGAAAGATGTAACATGATATAGTGGCAATATCAAAAATTTATTTATCTTGGGAGTTTTAGTATGCCAAATATTGAACTGACACGTTTTAAAGTGAAAACTGGAAAATCAAAAATAGTAGATGAATGGTTACTATTTTTAAATGAGAACATGGAAGAGACGCTGATTACTCTTGAAAAAGAAAAAATGTTTATAGAAACGATATTTAGAGAGGTAGTAGATGGAGAAGAATATCTGTACTGGTATTCTGTACAGGGAAAAGGCGGTCAAGAAGTTGAAGAATCTGAGGATTGGATAGATAAAAAACATTTAGCGTACTGGAAAGAGTGTATTGATACCACGTTTATACCAGTAGACTTAACTACTGAAGTTGTAATGATACCTAAAAATATAAAGAAACATATGGTTTAATTGTTTATTTAGCAGATATAGCATAAATCTAGGAACACAACATATTCCAGCGAGTTGCTTTTTTTGTGGATTCTAAAAGAAACTGCTTGTTCTGATACGCGTTTCATACTCTATACTCAAGAAAAAGGAGGATGAGAGGAATGAACACGTATATTGAAGTCAACGATCAGCTAGGTGTGGATTACTATTTTGTTTATCTGACAATCAAAGATGAGGTTTTGCAATTAACGAGTCCGCAAGGGTTGATTAAGCCAATTCACAAACGAATCAAGTTGTCTGAAATCAAAGAATTGCGGATGGAACAATTTTTTGGCTCTGAGCGGTTGTGTTTTACGTATGAAAACGAAGAGTATCGCTTTTTTGAATGTGGCAAAGGTGTGATAGACTATTTACAAACAAGTATTTATGGATAGGTGAAAAGCTATGGCAAATATTCGCGACATCGCAAAACTAACCGGCTATTCTGTTTCAACGATTTCTCGAGTAATCAATGATTATCCCTACGTCAATGAAGAGAAACGACAAAAAGTTTTGGCGATCATGAAGGAGCTTCAGTATATTCCTAACCGAACGGCTCGAAATTTGAGCTATGGCAAAACGAAAAATATCGGGGTCATCGTGCCATTTACTGACCATCCGTACTTTGATCAATTGGTTAGCGGGATTATTCAAGCGGCTTTTAAAGAAGGGTACAAGGTGACTTTGCTGCCCACAAATTATGATCCTGATGTTGAGTTGGGGTATCTGGATGAGTTCGCGGCGAAAGGCTTTGACGGGCTGATTATTACCTCTCGTGCTAATTTGCTCGAAAAAGTGTTGCATTATCAACAGTATGGAAAAATTATTTTTTGTGAAGAATTGCCCGGATCGAACGTTTCCAGTGCGTTTATTGATCGCAAACCTTCTATTAAAGAAGCGTTGCTTTTTATGAAAGCACAAGGAGTTCAACGTTTAGGTGTCACGCTGGGACGCAGTGGCAAAATGAGTTTCAACTCCCAAATAACCATAGAATTGTGTAAGGAGATTTTTGCTTTCGATGATTCGTTGGTTTTTTGGGATTGTGTGATTGCCGAAGATGGGTTGCAAGCAGCAGAATTTTTCCATGGAAAAGTGGACGGAATTTTTACTAATGGGGATGAAATTGCGGCGGTCATAAAAAAGAGTTACGAGAAGGAAGCCTCGCCCCTGGTAGTCGGGAGAGAGAATCTTCTAATCAGTCAGGTTATGAATTTTTCTACGATTGATCATCATTTACCAGCTTGTGGTGCTGCTGCTTTTCGATTGTTTTATGAAAATCGACAGGAGCAGATTCGCATTCCTTATACTTTTATTCCACGAACATGATGATATCGCAAAAAAAAATACCCCGAGGCGGTGCAGGCTTCGGAGTATTTTTTGCTAGTTTAAAGTTTAATGTAAAGTAGTGGCATCTAATTCCTATTTTGCGGTGTAGTGATAAATAATGTCGCGAATCAAATCAACTGATTTTTGACTGGTTTGGTCGTTATAGTATTTGGCGAAGCGTTCATCGGCAACATACATGTCTGCTAAATTTCGATGGTATTCTGCATTATAATATGGAGCAGCAATCGTCAGCCATTTTTTGTGGGCTTCAAAAACAGTTTTTGCTTCTTGGCTATCTAAATCAACTGCATCTTGTGACAGCAATTCATTTAAAGCAGCGATCATCGTTTGTTCTGCTTCTTGCAATGCAGCATATTGGTCTTCGGTCATAGCTGCCCATTTTTTGTTGGATTGGGCAACGACTTCTTCACCGTATTTTTCACGAATTTCCTCACCATAGGTCGTTTCGTTTTTTTGTAGTTTTTCTTGTTTAAAAGCGTCAAATTTTTCTTTGTCTGTCATGGTGTGTTCTCCTTTGTAATAATCAATGGTTTTTTCTAAGGTGTTCAGAAGGTTTTCCAATTCATTTTTTTGTGCAAGCAGGCGTTGGTACTGGTCGTCTAATAAAACGGTGACATCGTAATCTGGCTGCTGCAGCAGGTCTTTGATGACCTCCAGACGGATACCGAATTTTCTTAGAAATAAAATCTGTTGCAGACGATCGACTTCTTCTTTTCCGTAGATTCGATAATTTGATGAGTTGATTCGTTTCGGTTTCAGCAAATCGATCTCATCATAATATCGCAGGGTACGACTGCTGACCCCGGAAAGTTTTGCTAAATGATTGATGGTGTATTCCATGTGAATTCCTCCTGACATATATAGCATAAACCTTGACGTAACGAGAAGGTCAAGAAAAAAATTTTCTTTTTTTTATGTTATACTAAGGAGAGAACAAACGGAAGTGAAAACTGTTGTCAGTTGTACAAGAATCAAAGAAAGGAAATGATTTATGAAATTAATTGAAACACCAATCAACAAAAACCTGAATCTTGAGAATTTATATCCGAATATCACGAAATTTATTTTCAACGATTTAGCTTTCAAGTATTATAAACTATATACATTAGATCGTATCCATGTTATTTACGCAGATACTTTTGATAAGATTCGTATCGTTTTGATCGATAGCAAGAAAAAGATCAAACGAGAAGAGGTCGATACTGTGATTCATCGGCTGCTAAAAGCAGATCGCAAGGATGTAAAAATCAAGGTCAACGTGAAACAGGAAATGGAAGCAGCAGGCTTTTCCTTTTCCAAACCTCGTAAGGACATTATTTTGATTGAAATGGATCAGAAGGAACCTAACAACGAGTAAAAAAACTTACATAGAAATCGGCCCCGATTTGGGTGGTCGATTTTTTATTTGCGCATTTTTTCAGAAAAATTTCAGCGCTTCTCAAGGAATTTCCACCATTTAGACATAAAAAGAAGGAAAATAAATTTTTTTTGTTATAATAGGACACAAGAATATAAACAAGGGAGTAGAACAATGCAAAAACTTTATCAAGACGATAGTTTAACACTGCACACAGATCTATACCAAATCAACATGATGCAAACTTATTGGGAGTTGGGAAGAGCAGAGCGTCATGCTGTTTTTGAATGCTATTTCCGTGACATGCCTTTTAATCACGGCTATGCGATTTTTGCCGGTTTGGAACGACTGGTCCATTATTTGGAAAATTTGCGTTTTTCTTCATCAGATATTGATTATTTACGGGAAGTCGGTGGTTATCCGGAAGGCTTTCTGACTTATTTAAAGGAATTTAAATTTACTTGTACGGTTCGTTCTGCTTTAGAAGGAGATTTGGTTTTCAGCAACGAACCTATTCTGCAAGTAGAAGGACCTTTGGCACAAGCGCAATTGGTGGAAACCGCGATTTTGAACATGGTGAATTTCCAGACGTTGATTGCGACGAAAGCTGCACGAATCAAATCTGTGATTGGTGAGCAGCCTTTATTGGAATTTGGTTCACGACGGGCGCAAGAGGTTGATGCGGCAATTTGGGGAACCCGGGCAGCGTATATTGGCGGAGCCGATGCAACCAGCAATGTGCGGGCAGGAAAAATTTTCGGTATCCCAGCCAGTGGAACCCATGCCCATTCGCTAGTTCAATCCTATGGCAATGATTACGATGCCTTCATGGCTTATGCCAAAACCCACAAAGATTGTGTTTTTCTTGTGGATACCTACGACACCTTGAAGATGGGCGTACCGATGGCCATCAAGGTTGCAAAGGAAATGGGAGATAAAATCAATTTTCTAGGTGTTCGAATCGATAGTGGCGACATGGCGTATATTTCAAAAAAAGTGCGGGAGCAGTTGGATGACGCAGGTTTCACGGAAGCTAAAATTTATGCATCAAATGATCTGGATGAAACGACGATTTTAAGCTTAAAAATGCAAAAAGCTAAAATTGATGTCTGGGGAGTAGGAACCAAACTGATTACTGCATACGACCAGCCAGCTTTGGGTGCCGTGTATAAACTGGTTTCGATTGAAGATGAGCATGGACAAATGATTGATACCATCAAGCTATCCAGCAACACGGAAAAAGTAACGACTCCGGGTAAGAAACAAATCTGGCGAATCACCCGCAAAAAAGACGGCAAGTCAGAAGGGGATTACATCACTCTTTGGGATGAAGATCCACGGGAAGAAAGCGAGATTTTTATGTTCCATCCTGTGCATACTTATATCAATAAAACGGTGCGGGATTTTGTGGCACGACCTGTTTTACAGGACATTTTTGTTGATGGGAAATTAATCTATTCGTTGCCTGATTTGGAACATATCAAAAATTATGCGCAAGATTGCTTGGATTCCTTGTGGGAAGAATATAAGCGTGATTTGAATCCGCAAAAATATCCAGTGGATCTTTCAACAGATTGTTGGAATCATAAAATGGCAACGATGGATAAAGTCCGCAAGCAAGTGGCAAAAATTTCTCAGGAGAAAGGGGTATTTGAATGACTTTGCAACAAGAAATCATCCAGCAATTAGGCGTTCAACCACAAATCAATCCAGAAGAAGAAATTCGCAAGAGTGTGGAATTTTTGAAAGAATATTTACGGGCGTATCCGTTCTTGAAAACCTTTGTCTTAGGAATCAGCGGTGGACAGGATTCAACTTTAGCCGGTCGTTTAGCGCAGCTTGCAATGGAGGAGATGCGAGTAGAGACCGGGGATGACAGCTATCAATTTATCGCAGTCCGTCTGCCTTATGGTGAACAGGTGGATGAAGCGGATGCTATGGCAGCGTTGGCTTTTATTCATGCGGATAATGAATTGCGAGTAAATATCAAAGAAGCCGTGGATGCACAAGTTGCTGCTTTAGAAGCGGAAAATATTTCAATCTCAGATTTTAACAAAGGCAATATCAAAGCTCGGCAACGTATGATTACTCAGTATGGAATTGCCGGTGCCAGAAATGGCGCCGTGATTGGTACCGACCATGCGGCAGAAAATATCACTGGCTTTTTCACAAAATTTGGTGATGGCGGTGCAGATATTTTGCCTCTGTTTCGGTTGAATAAACGTCAAGGAAGGAAGCTTTTGCAAACATTGGGAGCACCAGAAGCGTTGTATTTAAAAATCCCTACTGCTGATTTGGAAGAGGACAAGCCATTGTTGGCAGATGAAGCGGCATTGGGTGTGACCTATGAAGAGATTGACGATTATCTTGAAGGAAAAACAATAGCACCGGATGCGCAGCGCATCATCGAAAATTGGTGGAAAAAAACGCAACATAAACGTCATTTACCTATCAGTTTGCTGGACGATTTTTGGAAGAAATAAGGAAATAAGGTCTCTGAGTAAAAACTTTGCTTAATAACAACTCCTATTTTATAATAAAGATAGGAGTTTTGGGGAAGACTCCGTCAACAGCGACAAAAGGACGAGATAAAATCGGTGGATTTTATCTCGTCCTTTTTTAAAATTTATTGGGGGTTCAGCTCTCTGCCTTTACTTTCAAAATAGGAACGACTAAAATACATAAAGTAATGAAAAAAAAGTTAGGACTTGAGGCATGAAAAAATATCATTTAACAAAAAAAATTCTACTGGCAGTAGCAATTCTGGCATTGGTAATCCTCAGCAATCTTTATTTGCAATGGAGTCAAAACAATCATTCTCTTACGCTGGCGCTGAAATTTGCTTTTTCTTGGCATACAGAAAAATTTTTCTTAGGCAGTTTGGTGTTGCTGATTTTTTATGGCTTTTTGGCAAGTGTGGCGGGGTCGTTAGGCTTTGCAGCTTTATTTTATACGGTATTGATTGGTGTGCTGGGCTATGCGGATCATTTAAAAATGATTTATCGCCAAGAACCGATTTATCCCGATGATTTAAAAATGGTGACTCAATTGGGCTTATTACGAGAAATGGTCGGAACTGGCGCTTTTGTATTTGTGTTGCTTCTAGCAGCCTTGGCGATTGCCGCGTTGATTTGGAGCATTTACCGCAGCCGACATTTGTCAAAAAAAGCACAGTTTTGGCGAGGATCAGTGCTGTTAGTGTCAGTGCTGTCTTTGTTTTATATCAGTCATTTCAACAGTTCCAGTAATCTACTGCGTAAGGCATACAATCGAACCGCACTATGGATTCCCTATTCACAGAAAATGAATTATTACAATACTGGTTTTATTGGTGGCTTTCTTTATAATTTGCGGGTGGTACCTATGGATCAGCCGGAAAATTATTCAAAAGCAACGATTAAAGAAATCACGAAGACGTACCAAGCACAAGCAGAAACCAAAAATGCAAATCGTACAGAGGAAAAGCCGAATATCGTTTACGTGATGAGTGAAAGTTTTTCTGATCCTAGTCATTTAAAGGGATTAACGATTACCGGTGATCCGTTGAAGGATTATTACGAAGTTGCTGACAAAACCTATAGTGGAAAAATGTTGTCCCAAAATTATGGTGGGGGAACAGCTAACATTGAATTTGAAGCATTGACCAGTTTTTCGATGGAATTGTTCAATCCGCAAATGACGACGCCCTATACATTATTGGTTCCCAAGCTGGAAAAATTGCCTTCACTGGTTTCCTTTTTAAAACAAAAGGATTATCAGGCAACGGCGATCCATCCCTACGATACCTCAATGTATAAACGAAAAGATGTGTACAATGTATTAGGATTTGATTCTTTCTTGGATCAAGACACGATGACTTATACAGATAAAATTCAAAAAAATCCTTACATTTCGGATGAATCCGCCTATAAAGAAGTGCTTTCGCTATTAGACAGTGATGATCCGCAGTTTGTCCATTTAGTCACGATGCAAACCCATATGCCTTATAACGGCAAATATGAGAATATCCCATACACTGCAACCGGCAATGACAACACGGCATCATTGGAAAACTATTTGCAAGATGTTGCTTACAGTAGTGAGGCATTAAAGGAATTCTTGCAACAATTGGATAGTCTTTCTCGACGAACGGTGGTAGTTTTTTGGGGAGATCATCTGCCGGGCATCTACTCGGAGGCGATTCAAGAGAAAAATGCTGGTGCAACCCTTCATGAAACCCAATTTTTGATGTATGATTCAAAAGATGAATTAACAAAAGACCAAGATAGTATCACCAGTCCTTTTTATTTTGCTCCTACATTGATGGAACAGACCCAACAGCCAACAACTGGTTTTTATGAATTGCTGTTAGCATTGGAAAAAGAATTGCCCGCTTTTGAAAAGGGAATGTATCAGCAAAAAGGTACGTGGAAAAAAGAAATGCAGCTAAACAAGCAGCAGGAAGAAATTTATCAGGCTTATCAAATGATTCAATACGATATTTTAGCAGGAAAACAATACAGCCTGCAGCAAACATTTTTTGAATAGAAAAAGGCACCAGACCTCGATCATAAATGGATCGTTGGTCTGGTGCTTTTTATTCGATAATCTGCCATGTTCGATGGTCATCAAAATAATGGGATTCCTCCATAGCTTGGCTGACAAGAGATGTTGGATAATGGAGAACTTTCAATAAATTGATGGCATTGCGGCTGGTGGCTGGACCATATTTGAGAAGATAATCAAAAGCGATGCCACTTTCTTCTGTAACCTGTTCTTCAAAATGTAGATTTTCACATTTGTTTTTCAAAATTTCCGTTAATTCGATATCGTGTGTGGCCACAAATGCAAGACTTGGGTATTTATCCAGCCAACTGACAACGCTAGAAGAGGCGGCGATTCGTTCAACAGTGTTGGTTCCTTTTAGAATTTCGTCTACGAAGCAGTAGCAACGGGTGCCTTTTTCGACCTGAGACAAGAGGCGCTTGATAGATTTGATTTCCGCCACAAAATAGCTGTCACCTTCGAATAAATCGTCTTCCACTGCCATTGAGGTCAAAACATGTCCCCGTTGCAACGTAAAGCTCTCGGCAATCGCTGTATTGATGGTTTGTGCAAGAATACAGTTAAGGGCGATACTTTTCACGTAGGTAGATTTTCCAGAAGCGTTGGAACCGGTGACCAGCGTATTTTTTTGCCAATTGACAGGATTAGCGACCGCACCATTGATTAACGGATGGTAACTATTCTCGGCTGACACGCCGCCTTCTTTAAACTGAGGTTGACAGGTTAATGGCATAAAGGTTCGGAAATTTAAAATTGCAGCGGCAACTTCTAATTTTCCAAGGAGATTCCATAGCTTGATTGCTTTATCGGAATGACTGCTGATGCGGCTGATTACCACATTGTAAGCAATGAACGGAATCATAAATATCATATTAAGATAATCAAACAATAAATCGGCTTCGCTGGCTTCTTTTGAACGAAATGAAAATCCCCAATGAGCAATGGCTTTCAAGGGGCGCACCAATGTTTGTAGTTCGCTTTGCCAAGGTCCTTTTAGCTTGCTGAGTTTTTCAGCCGTTGCAATTGTTTGAACCAGATACCGCATACTATTCAGTTCGGTATCCAATTGATTTTTTTTCACCAAATAAAAACAAGTATTAAAAAGTACAGAACCAATCAGTAGCATAATGCCTAAAAAAGGCTGAAAAAGAGCAAGAAGTAGGCTGGCGATAGGCAGGAATCCAAGCGACAAATAAAGCCAAGGCTGCCCCATTTTTTTGTGATTGCCATCTGCTAAATACTGTTTGGTAAAATTATTGTCCTGCTTTCCCAATTGGGCAAACAGATATTGGATTTCTTCTCTGACTTTTGGCTGTTCTTTGTAAAAAGTAATGATACTCTCCAAATCGTCCTGTTGAAAATCAAAATTTCGCAGGCGTTGATAAAGGGCCTCGGAGCCAACACTGGAATAAGTGGCATTGATTAAATCAAAAATCATGTATAAATCAAGATCATACCAAGTAATATCATCGATTTCACTTTCCCATTGATGGAAATTTTTTTCAATCTGCCAGGCTTTTTTCAAACTTTCTTCTTTATCTAAGCGGGTCTGGTGAGGCTGCTTGCCCCAATTTCGTTGTACCTGCTGTCTTAATTTCAAACGGTTGTGAATGGTTAGTCCGATGATTACTGCAATCACCAGTAAAAGAGCACTAAGGATAAAAGTTAGTTGTGACATGTCATTCCAAGCTTTCTTTATTCATTTTTGCAACAATTTCTTCAATTGCTTCTGCAACTTCAATCAGTATTTTGCGGAAAATCACTTTATGGGTTAATAGGAAAAAATCACGTATATTGTTTTCTTTCAAAGGCTCCCAAGTAATCCCAGAATCAACAGATAATTTTGAAATGATTGCTTTCCCGATTCCTTCCCGTAAAAGAGCTAGGATGGCTTCGGAATTGTTTACATAGATCATGTTTGGCGTCAAATTGTGCTGTTTCAGATAGACCTCATTGTAAAAGCGCAGGGCAGAATCATTTTCTCGCAACAGCCAATACTTGGAGTCGGCTTTACCGGCCAAGACCAATTCATCTTTATAAATCGGAGCTTGGACTAAAACCTCACTGCGTTCTGCTTTTTCAATAAAACCAATATCTACTTTATTCTGTTCCATTTGATGGACGACATCATCTGAATTCATCATCAGCAGACTAAAATCAATCAATGGAAAGCGTTCGACTAATTTCGGCAAAAATTTTGGCAGAAAATAGATGGCACAGGTATGAGAACAGGCGATTACACAGCGTTCACGGAAATTTTCATGATCAATCAAACGTTTTTCCGTATCCTGCCATTCTTCCAAAATCTGTAAGACGCGGGGATACAAAAAGGCGGCTTCTACTGTCGGCACAATTTCCTGTTTGCCATTGCGTAAAAAAAGGATCACACCAAGTTGATCTTCCAATTTTTTTATCTGTGCTGAAACCGTCGGCTGTGAAAGAAAAAGACGTTCTGCACTTTGAGTAAAATTTTTTGTTTCATACACAGACACAAAGGTTTGCAATAGCTGAAACATACCAACGACCTCCTACAAATCAGTTAACGATATGTATTTATACCATTAAATTTAAGAATTTTCTAGCGTATTTTTGTTTGCTGCAGCTTCTGTCAAAACCTTATAGATGGTTTTAAGGTCTTCGTTTGTTCCTCGAAGTTCATAATCTGCTAAAAAAGGAATCTGAAACTGCTGGGCATATTGTTTAGCAGTCAGACAATATTGTCGATTGAAATTTTTATTGCCGCTGCCGACGACGCCGAGACAGTAGCGGTAATTTTCTTGAAATGCAAGGTAGTCCCGCATACTTTCTGTCAAAATTTCGTGGTCGCCGTTGTCTACGCCATTGCCACCTTCTAAATAAGTAGGAACGAAAACAAAAAAAGGAGCCGTTTCAGCGGCCAAAACAGAATTTTCGTGAATTTCTTTTAATTGGATTACAGGCGCTTCGTCTGCTGTGTGTTCTTGGGCATATTTTTGCAATCGTTGTGCAAATGAACGGGTATTTCCTGAAATAGAGATATATAAAATCGTAAGTGTCATAAAAACATCCTCCCTCTGAGCCATTATAGCATGTCGGAATCGAAAAAAACTTTGGATAAACTATTTCGTGGATTTTTTTAAATTAATTTCATTTTTATAACACAAAAAAATCTGGGTTTGTTATAATAAATGTAAGCGTTGCAAAAAAAGAGTGACGAGAGGATGTTTTTTATATGAAAGAAATACGCAACAAGAAAGTGACGGGAATCAGCTTGATTCCTTTAATCGGATTAGTGATCGGTTCAGCAATCGGCGGTGGAATTTTTGGAATCATGACTGATTTGTCGGGGGCTGCTGGTGGACCGGCACTGATGGGCTGGCTGTTGGTAGGTGGGTCGATGTTATTGCTTTCCTTAGCTATTAATAATTTGAATAAAAAGCGTCCGGATTTAAATGGCGGAATTTACAGTTATGCTGAAGCAGGTTTCGGTCGTTTTGCCGGCTTGATCAGTGGCTGGGGATATTGGTTGACCTGTTGGCTGGGCAATGTGGCGTTTGCTACATTGCTGATGAGTGCGTTAGGTTATTTCTTTCCGATATTTCAAGGAGGACAAAACAAATCGTCAGTTATTTTAAGTACGGTGTTGTTATGGCTGTATGCGTGGTTGGTCAATCGTGGTGTGGAAAATGCCAGTATCGTCAACGCCATCGTAACACTATGTAAGTTGATTCCTTTAGCAATCTTTGCCTTTATTGCCCTATTTCGTTTTGATCTCACCCTTTTTTTGGAAAATTTTTCAAGCCGCAATATTCTTGGACCTGCGGGATTATCGCTTCCTTTTGAGCATCAGGTGATGGGCTGTGTGATGGTGATGCTATGGGTCTTTGTTGGAATTGAAGGAGCATCGGCCGTTGGTTCACGAGCACGAAAAAAAACAGATGTCGGAAAAGCGACGGTCTTAGGTCTGATCGGTTTACTGGTTGTTTATATGCTGATTTCTCTTTTGCCCTATGGAATTTTAACTACGGAAGAATTGGCGTCGATTCAAACCCAACCAGCGATGGGGTATTTATTTGAATTAATGGTTGGTAGATGGGGAGCAATTTTGATCAATGGTGGCTTAATTGTTTCTTTGATTGGTGTTTGGCTCTCTTGGACGATTTTGCCGGTGGAAACAATGCGCAACATGTCAAGAGATGGATTGTTGCCAAAAAGCTGGCAGAAGGTCAATCAAAAAGGGGCACCGACATTTGCCATCGTAGTGACGACAATCTGCACGAATCTGTTTCTCTTATCTCTTTTAGTGACAGATGAAGCGTATAATTTTGCTTATACCCTCGGTACGGCGTCCATATTTTTCACCTGGCTGTTTCTTGGATTGTATCAAATGAAACTGTCCTATCAGCGAAAAGAAAAACGCCAATTCATGATTGGGGCAGCAGTCAGCCTTTTCTTGCTGTGGGCGATCTTTTTCGTTGCATTCAAAGAAGTGCTGATTGTCTCTGTTTTGTATATTCCCGGTGTTTTATTTTTCCTCTACGCTGGAAAGCAGCAAGAATTAAAGTTAGCTGAACAAAAGCTGGAGCATCTGGCGATTATTTTTGTTTCTGCGACCGGGTTTATTTCTTTCGCCTTATTTGCGACAGGGATCTTGGCAATCGGGTAAATGAAAAACCCACGCCCACTGATACTTTGAAAAAAGCGTTATAATATGTTACTATTTTATTATTAAACAACTAATAATTTGTTAGGAGCTTGTTATTTATGATTCGTTTTGCTAGAAAAGAAGATGGTGCAGCGATTGCACCGCTGATTCTCGTGATTTTAAAGGATATGGAATTGCCTTTTGTGAAGGAATACGGAGAAGAACTGACGACAAAGGCGTTGGCAGAGGCGGTGACGTTGCCGGATTATCGTTACGGTTTTACCCATGGATTAGTCAATGAAATTGATGGGAAAATTGCCGGTGTGGCGTTCGGCTATCCCGACAAGGAAGAGCCGTTGATTGATGAACCCTTGCGACCATTATTGAAAAAGTATGGCATCAAAGAAGAAACAAAATTATTCGTTGATCCGGAAACCTTTCCTGATGAATGGTACTTGGATTCAATCAGTGTGGCAGAAGAATTTCGCGGCAAGGGGATCGGCTCACAATTACTCGATGCGTTACCAAAATTGGCACTTCGCGACCAGAAGAAAACGATTGGGCTGAGTGTTGATCGCGGCAATCCAAATGCCAAACGCTTGTATGAACGTAAAGGATTCCAAGTCGTTGGTCAAAAAATGATCAGTGGTCATCTATACGATCACATGCAAAAGAAAATTTCAGAAATCTAAAAAAATGGCTTGCTTCCCGTGAGGAGCAGCCATTTTTTAATTGGTTGGTGAGTAATTCAAAAAAGAAGAGCGCTTTTTGTTTTTTTTACGATTGTAAAGCCAATAATCCATGACCGCAGCGATACAAATGCAAACCGGTGCATCGGCATCTTCTGTGACATTCAAGACATAATAATCTCCCGTTAGAAAGCTGGCTTTATCCATGGTCATAATTTGATGATTAAAATGGTGGATCGCATATTGATGATTGTAAATATCTCCTTGGACCGTCCAATGTAACTGTTGGATGTAATAAAAATCTCCCGGCCAATTAAATATTTTTTGCAGCGTCCCAACTTTTTGAAAATCACTATACAATTCAAAGCGGGTGCCAAAGGTAAAGCTGATCTGTTTGATGCTGGCAACTAATTCTCCATTCATGGCATACAAAGACAAGGCATCGCCTTTTGTTCCCCAGCGGCCGACCATCAAGAAAAGAGATTTCCCTTTTTCGTCCTTGACGATCGTTCGGGTCACTTGGCTTAGTTGTTTGTCTTGAATAAAAAATTCAGACATAGCTGTTCCTCCTTCAAAAAGGGTCTACAGGTTTTCATCAATCGCTCGGCGAATCGCGCTGCCGACACCAGATTCTAGATTTGTGTCCGTCAGGTAGCGGGCGTATTCCTTCAATTCAAGAGCGGCATTTCCCATCGCAAAGCTGACACCAGCCATTTGAATCATGCTGACATCGTTTAAATTGTCACCAATAGTCATAACTTCTGACAAATCAATGCCCCGTTCTTTTGCGACATGAGCAACAGCGATTCCTTTTTGCGCATCCCGATGGTTGATTTCAATATTATTTTGGCCGGAAGAAGTGACCACCACTTCACCGAAGCCATCGATTAAAGCAGCCACTGGACCTAACACGGCGGGGCCTTCAGAATGGATGCAGATAATTTTCAGTACATCAAGATCTTCCTGCTCCAATAAGGAAGTAATACTTTCAACGTAAGTGATTGGTAAAAATTCCAAGCGGGCAGAAGTCATGGCAATCGCCATTTTATGGGTCAAATGAGGCATTAATTCTGCAATATGGGAAGCAAAATTTTCGATTCGTTGTGCCTGATTTTCCGAAAATAAGCCTTTAGTTGTGGCTACTTCAAAGTAAATATGGTGTTCCTTCAGTAATTCCAAAATCGTTTGGACTTTATTTTTTGCAATCGGAACTGTGAAAAGGGAAGTTCCTTCGTTATCAAAAACCTGTGCGCCGTTCAAATTGATCATGGCACACTTGATGCCGGCAGCTTCCAGTGCAGGCAATGCCTCCGGTCGGTTTCGTCCCGTAGCTACCATAAATTCAATTCCTTTTGAGGCGGCATATTGAATAGCCGCCGCATTTTCTTTTGAAATTTGCATTTGCGAATCCAATAATGTGCCATCCATATCAGAAGCGATTAATTTGATCATTCTTGTTGCACCGTCCTCTTTTGTTGTCAATTCTAGTTTACCACAAAATATTTTAAAATGAGTGGCGAATCAGGACTTGTTTCTCGAAAAAAGTTGCGCTAGAGTTAAGAAAACAAATAAGGAGGAGCGCTCCATGAAAACGATTCTTCACAATAGTTGGCAAGATATTTTACAAAGTGAATTTGACCGGCCTTATTATCGGGCACTGCATCAATTTTTAAAACAGGAATACCAAACACAAAAGATTCATCCAGATATGTTTCACATTTTTGAAGCACTGGAATTGACTCCCTATGAAAAAGTGAAGGTGGTCATTTTAGGGCAGGACCCTTATCACGGTGTTAATCAAGCCCACGGACTTTCTTTTTCCGTTCAGCCGGGGGTCAAAGTTCCTCCTTCGTTACAAAATATTTACAAAGAATTGCAAACGGATGTCGGTGTTAAACCTGTTAATCACGGTTACCTGACCAGTTGGGCGAAACAAGGGGTCTTATTGTTGAACACTGTTTTGACGGTTCGAGAGGGACAAGCTTATTCTCATCGTGGACAGGGGTGGGAACGATTGACAGATGCCATCATTCAAAAACTAAACGAGCGGGAACAACCCATCGTTTTTATTTTGTGGGGAAGACCGGCACAGGAAAAAGAAAAAATGATTGATACATCAAAACATTTGATCATTAAATCACCACATCCAAGTCCGTTATCTGCTCATCGCGGCTTCTTTGGTTCCCGCCCTTTTTCTCAAACCAATGAAGGACTGAAAAAATTTGGCGAAACACCAATCGATTGGCAATTGCCTGATACAGTGTAATAGGATAGCGTTTTCTGTTATATAATAAAACCATCGGAACGTGAAAAAAGTAACGAATTTCAAGGTTTTTTAGTAGTACAGCTAAAATAACTGTCCTTTCTTTTCAAGATGGTGTATGATGGATTGGAAGAAAAAAATCAGGAGGGTATATACTCGTGGAATTATTTGACAGTTTAAAATTTAAGATCGTTCGTCGTACTATTAAAATCGTTTTCCCAGAAGCAACAGATCCCCGTATCCTAGGTGCAGCTGCACGTCTAAAAGCAGAAGAACTTGTGGAACCAGTATTGATCGGTTCAAAAGAAGAAATTGCGAAAGCAGCTTCTGCTCGTGGAATTACTACTGATAATTTTGAAATTATCGATCCAGCAAACTTTGATCGTTGGGATGAAATGGTGGAATCTTTTGTTGAACGTCGTAAAGGCAAAGCAACCAAAGAACAAGCCGAAAAAATCCTGCAAGACGTAAACTATTTCGGTACGATGTTGACTTATATGGGCATTACAGATGGTATGGTTTCCGGTGCCGTTCACTCAACTGGTGACACAGTTCGCCCAGCATTGCAAATCATCAAAACAAAACCTGGCGTAAGTCGTACAAGTGGCGCTTTCTTGATGGTTCGTGGTCGTGACCAAGAAAAATATCTTTTCTCAGATTGTGCGATCAACGTGAATCCAACTGCACAAGAATTAGCTGAAATCGCTGTTGACTCTGCAAAAACAGCTGAATTATTCGGCATTGAACCAAAAGTTGCCTTATTAAGTTTCTCAACAAAAGGTTCAGCCAAAGCACCTGAAGTGGATAAAGTAGCTGAAGCGACTCAGATCGCTCGTAAATTAGCTCCTGATTATCAAATCGATGGCGAATTGCAATTTGATGCAGCTTACATTTCGGCAGTTGCACAATTAAAAGCACCTGAATCAGAAGTTGCTGGTGAAGCAACAGTCTTTGTCTTCCCAGAATTGCAATCAGGAAACATTGGCTATAAAATTGCTCAACGTTTCGGTAATTTTGAAGCGATTGGACCAATCTTACAAGGCTTGAACAAACCTGTTTCTGACTTGTCTCGTGGTGCCAATGAAGAAGATGTTTACAAACTTTCGATCATTACAGCTGCACAAACCTTGATGGAAAACTAAAACAAATCATTGAAGCGCCAGAATCGCTCGTCGCGGTTTTGGCGTTTTTTTTGCTTTCTTTTTCCTAGCAAGCTATACTCTAAAACAGAAATGCAGAAAGGAATCTTGCTCATGATGACATTAAAAAATCCGATAGAAACGGAAACATTGGCAGAAGTAATCGGTAGAGTCGCTCAAGCCGGAGATAATTTGGTTTTGACTGGTGATTTGGGCGCTGGAAAAACGACACTGACAAAAGGGATTGCCAAAGGTCTTGGAATCACCCAAATGATTAAAAGTCCTACCTATACGATTATCAGAGAATATCCAGATGGGCGACTGCCACTGTACCATATGGATGTTTATCGGGTAGAATATGGCGCGGATGATTTAGGATTGGATGAATATTTTGAAGGAGATGGACTTTCCGTCATTGAATGGGGCAATATGCTGAAGGAGGCATTGCCGCAAGATTATCTGGAGTTAATTTTACTTAAGGATCAGCAGGATCTCGAAAAGCGTACCTTCCAGTTAAAAACTTTCGGCCCACAGGCGGAAGCTTTTAAAACTCGGATTTTAGCAGAATGGACCAAAGAAGATGCGTGAAGAAGTTGACGTGGTTATTCGCGAAAGCCAGCCGGAAGATGCGGCAGAATTATTAGCAGTTACTAGACGCATCGGTGGAGAAACAGATTTTTTGATTATGGATGAAACAGGTATGCAGCTAACGACAGAACAACTGGCACTGCAATTGACCGCTTTTCAAGAAAGTCCCAATAATGTGTCACTGGTTGCTTTGGTGGACGGAAAGATTGTTGGCTTGGCTTCGGTTCTTGCAGAAAGCAATGAGCGAGTGGGACATATCGGTGAATTAGGAATCTCCATTTTAAAAGAATTCTGGGGAATGGGTTTGGGAAGTGTCATGATGGAAGAACTTTTGGCGTGGGCACAGGAGACTCAGATTATTCGTCGGCTGGAATTAACCGTGCAGGTGCGTAATCAGCGAGCAGTGCGCCTTTATCAACGGTTTGAGTTTACTATTGAAGGCACGCTGCCAAGAGGTGCCCGCAGCCGTGAGGGAGAATTCCTCGATGTTTATTTAATGAGTCGATTAATCGACTAACAGAAAAGTAAAAAAGCACAAAAGTTACCAATTTTGGTAATTTTTGTGCTTTTTGGCTTATTTTACTAATACCAATTTTTTTAGCGGAGCTGTTCCAAATTGTTCTTCCTGATGCAAAAGAATTTTTGCACACGCACGGCTGTCTTCCAACGCATCATGATGATGTTCCAATGGAATGTGTAATTGTTGGCACATTGTATTCAAGCGGTGATTTGGAAATTCCGGATACAATTTTCGGCTTGTCCGGACAGTGCATAAGGAAAGATAACTCGGTTGTTCCAAATGATAATAATCAAGACAGCCCGCCAACACACCAGTATCAAACCCGGCGTTATGGGCAACGATTAAGCTGTTTAAATTATAGTATTGTTGGATTTGCTGCCAAACTTCTGGAAATTTTGGGGCAGTCGCCACGTCTTCGGGATGAATCCCATGAATTTGAATATTGCGCCAGAAAAAAGGGGTTTCCGGCTGGATCAGGGAATAGTATTCTCCGACGATTTGACTGTTGCGGACCATGACCAGCGCCAACGAACAGGCACTGTAAGGCTGATGATTGGCTGTCTCAAAGTCCATTGCGATAAAATTCATCACGGTCACCTCCGACTGTAATCTAGCACAATTTCCTTGTCGGCAAAAGATTTTTTTATAAAACTTAAGGAATTATTGAAAGCGAACATCCAACTCCACTGGACAATGATCACTGCCAAAGATCTCTGTGTGGATTTTTGCGTCGGTCAGCTTTTCTTTTAGGTCAGCAGAGGTAACAAAATAATCAATTCGCCATCCGGCATTGTTTTTGCGAGCGTTGAAACGGTAGCTCCACCAAGAATAGACGCCTTCCAATTCTGGATAAAAATAACGAAAGCTGTCAATATAGCCGTTGTCCAGTAAAGTAGAGAATTTTTCTCGTTCTTCTGGTGTAAACCCAGCATTTTTTTGATTGGTCTTCCAATTTTTCAAGTCGATTGGTTCGTGGGCAACATTCAAATCACCGCAGAGAATCACTGATTTTTTTTCTTTTAGCTGGTTCAAATAGTCGCGAAATGCATCTTCCCAAGTCATGCGATAAGGCAAGCGCCGCAATTCATTTTGAGAATTTGGCGTGTAGCAGGTGACTAAATAAAATTCAGGATACTCCAAGGTAATGACCCGACCTTCTGTATCATGCTCAGGAATTCCAATGCCGTAAGTTGCGCTCAAGGCAGGCTCCTTTGCAAAAATTGCAGTGCCGGAATAACCTTTTTTCTCGGCGTAATTCCAATATTGATGATAACCGGGTAAATCCAACTCAATTTGTCCTGCTTGTAATTTCGTTTCCTGCAGGCAAAAAAAATCCGCCTCTAACTCGTCAAATGCCTCCATAAAATTCTTTTTGACGATTGCTCGTAAACCATTGACGTTCCAAGAAATAAATTTCACCATAAACCCTCCAGTCATTCTGTCCCCTATTTTAACCAAAAATGGGGTAAGATGAAAGTATCAGAATCGAAGGAAGTGAGTTTTATGAAAATTGGTGTCATTGGGCTAGGGAATATTGCACAGAAAGCCTATTTGCCCACCTATGTTAAAGTACAAAATCAAGGGGAGTTTTATTTTGCTACCCGTAACCCTCAGGTACAAAAGGAAATCAAAGAAAAATATCATTTAGCAAATATGGTAGGAACATTGGAAGAGCTGTTGGCAGTCGGAATCGAAGCGATTTTTATTCACACTGCCACAAGCAGCCATTATGCTATTGCAAAAAAATGTTTGGAACAAGGCATCCATGTTTTTATGGATAAACCTGCTAGTGAACGGGTAACCGAGGTCGCTGAATTGCAACAAATCGCAGCAGATAAAAAGTGTTTCTTGATGATTGGTTTTAATCGGCGATTTGCGCCGATGGTTCAAAAATTAAAAGAAATTCCTGATAAGCGCTTGATTTTATTACAGAAAAATCGGGTTTCAGCAAAGGAATCAACTGCTTTTGTTATTTATGATTTATTCCTACACGTCATCGATACTGCGGTGTATTTGTTGGATGGTCCTATCCATCAAGTAAGCAGCCGCATTCGGGAAACGGATGGTTTTTTAGAAACAGCAACGCTGCAACTGGAAACGGCAGATTCGACGGCTTTGTTGACAATGGATTTACGAAGCGGCGCCAATACAGAATTGTATCAAGTGACCAGTCCACAAGCCACCCATCTATTGACGGATCTGACTAATCTGCAAACATTTAGCACCCAACAAACCCTCACAACTTTTGGCGATTGGGAGACGACGCTGTATAAGCGAGGCTTTGAACAATTAGTGGAAAGCTTTATCGAAGGAATAAAAACCACTAATTTTGCAATCATGCGACAAGAAAATGTTTTTCTCAGTCATGAATTGTGTCAACAAATGCTGCAGGAGCATGAGCGCCATCTGCTGTAGGGGTGGTCAGTTTTTCCTTCTCATGCTAAAATGAGTGAGATATCTGTAAAGAAGGGAAAATTTTAGTGAAAGAAAAAATCGTTCGTGTGTTTCCAGAAAGCACACTTTTAATTGATGAACCATTGATGAATTATACGTTTACTAAAACCGGTGGACCGGCAGATATTTTGGCTTTTCCTGAATCTGCGGAAGAAGTAGAGCAGTTGGTCAATTATTGTCGGGAAGAAGCAATCCCTTGGATGGTTTTGGGAAATGCCAGCAATTTGATCGTGCGTGATGGTGGCATTCGCGGACTAGTAATCATGCTGTCAGGAATGAACAAAATTACCGTGAAAGAAGCCTTGGTGGAAGTGGAAGCCGGCGCAAAACTGATTGATACCACTTATGCCGCTTTGCAGGAATCATTAACAGGCTTTGAATTTGCCTGTGGTATTCCTGGGAGTGTGGGCGGTGCAGTTTTCATGAATGCCGGAGCATACGGGGGAGAAATCAAAGATGTTTTTGAATCCTGTGATGTGTTACTGGAGGATGGTCAAGTCAAAACCTTTACCAACGAAGAAATGGATTTTTCTTATCGTCACAGCCAAGTACAGGAATTACATGCTATTATCTTGCGGGCTCGTTTTCGATTAGCAGTGGGCGACCCGAAAAAAATCAGCGAGCGAATGGCTGAATTAACGGAAATGCGCCAATCAAAACAACCGTTGGAATATCCTTCTTGCGGCAGTGTCTTCAAACGTCCTGAGGGTCATTTCACGGGTCAATTGATTCAAGAAGCCGGTTTGCAAGGCTTGAAATGGGGCGGTGCGCAAATCTCTGAAAAGCATGCAGGCTTTATCGTGAATATCGATCACGCCACTGCTACGGATTATTTAGAATTGATTGCCCATATCCAACAAGTAATCAAAGAAAAATTTAATGTCACCCTAGAAACGGAAGTCCGGATTATTGGTGAGGAAGTGTAATTAAAAAACTTCTTCTGTGTAAGAGACCTGCTTTTTGCAGTTTCTCTTTACATAGAAGAAGTTTTTTTAATAGCTGTCGATTCGATTTTTTTTCATTAAGCGAAGTAATACGGCAGAAACTGCCGCAGTTGCAATTCCGGCAACAATTGCTTCAGGAATGCCACTGGTAAAAATCACACCTAAAATTGCCCCGTAGATAGCAGAACCAGCTTGTTTGATAACTTGTGCATAATCTGATTGAAATAAGAAATAAATCAGATTCATGACTAAAATCGTATTTGTTAACGAACCGGCGACACCGGCGATAAATAACGAAATCGGTGTTTTATTTCTGGTTAATTTTTGGAATCCTTTAAAAACAAAGTAAGGCACCACACCAATCAAGATGCGGGGAATCAACGCTACAATTAGGGCTTTCCAACTCCCCTGATTCGTTCCGATAATTGGAATAAAAGGGGAGAATACAAAGGATAACGGAGTAGGATTGAAGGTCGAGTTAATGATGCTGATGACCCCAAAGGAACCTCCTAAAAAACCACCTAGTCTAGGTCCCAAAAGAATCGATGCAATGATTACCGGAATATGCATGGTGGTTGCTTTGATTGGACCAATGGGAATAAATCCCAAAAAAGGAACTAATGCCATTAAGATCATAATCCCCAAAAAAATGGCAGTAAGAACTAAATCAAAGGTACTGGTTTTCTTTTTCATTTGCTTACTCCTTTGATGCCAATGCAGCTTCTGCCTGTTTAATGATTTCATCTAAGGTTGCGAGTGCGCCGCGACCAAAATCACCGCAGGCCAACAAAGCTTCCCGAGGTTCGATTTCTTGGTAGCCAAATTCTTTTAGCGTGGCAAGATTGCGTTGAAGAATCGGTTGTTGGTACATATTGGTATTCATTGCTGGAGCAATCAACTTCGGTACTTCTGGTTTCAATGCCATGGCAACTGTAGAAAGCATATCATCGGCGATGCCATTTGCCAGTTTACCGATAATATTAGCTGTTGCCGGAGCGACTAAAAAGAGGTCGGCACCTTTGGCTAAATCGATATGATTGATGGAATCAGGAATTCGTTCCTGCATGACATCTGTATGCACCATCCGTTTGGATAACGATTGCAATGTCAATGGGGTAATAAATTTTGTACTGCTTTCGGTCATCAAAACATCCACTGCATATCCGCGTTTTGTTAATTCATTCGTAATATCCGCCGCTTTATAGGCAGATATACTGCCGGAAATGCCAAGCAAAATATGTTTTTGTCTCATTTTTTCTCCTCCAATCGCTTTGTCAAAGCCGTGACGATCATATCGGCAATAGCTGATTTGGTCTGTGCTTGGGCAAGAATGCCCGCTGAATCTACTAGGTAGCCCAGGTGCTGTTCCCCGCTAATGCTTTCCAAATCATTTGCCAAAATAAAATCCGCCTGATTTTTTTTCAGATTTTCTTGAGCCACGTGAATCAATTCTTCTTTGGAAACACCTACGAGTAGTTTGAAGCCTACAAGGAGAGTGTCTGGTTGCAGTTGTTTGATTTGTTGAATAACTTTAGGCGTTTGTTTCAATACTAAGAATAAATGACTGGTTTGGGAGGAGATTTTTTTCTCCGTTGGTTGTTGCAACTTCTCCACCAGCTTTTGCAGCCGCTGTTCGTCCAGTGGTTGATGAGGATTTTTAGCAACCTCCGCATTAATCGCTGCAAGAAATTCTTCTTGGGAAAGGCTAAGTTCTGGAGTGAAATCACTGACTGCCATGCTGTGAATCACAGCATCATAAACATTCTTTTGCAGCAACTTGCCAAGCGTTTGGGATAAGTCGTTTGTCGAAGAAATAATATGTCGAGTCAGATTATCTGTTTCCAGTGGTTGCAAGGCGGTTGCAGTCGTCACATAATCAACGATAGCACCGTCAGCAAGCAACCGCTTAGCAAGTCCAATGCCTAAGCGGCCGCTGGAATGATTTGTAATGGCCCGCACTTGATCAATCGGCTCAGACGTTCCGCCCGCCGTAAGTAAGATTCTCATTTTTTCACCTACATTTTAATTATTGTTCGTCCTTGGTGGGTTCCGGCAAGTAAGGATTGAATGGTTGCCGGTGCTTCTACCAAAGTGATTTCATTGGTTTTTATCTGATCCGCCACGTTTAAATCCGTTGCTAAACGCTGCCAAAGTTTTTTTCTGGCAGGCATCGGAACGTTGACGGAATCAATACCGATGATGCGAATTCCTCGTAAGATAAAGGGTAGGACGGTGGTTTCTAAGCCGATGCCGGCAGCATTTCCGCATAATGCTGCCGTGCCACCATAACTCAGCTGAGGCAAAAGTGCCGTTAATAATTCGCCACCGACCGTATCAATCAGCCCGCTTAATTGCTGTTTGGCTAAGGGACGGATTTTTTCTGGTATCAAAGATTCTGGTGGAACAATGTCAGAAGCTCCAAGTTCTTTTAACCAGTCTTGAGCTTCTTCTTTGCGGGAAACGGCAATGATTTGCTGGTAACCTAATTTTTTTAACATAGCAATGGCACAACTACCAACGCCACCACTTGCTCCCGTCACAAAAATCGGTTCTTCTTTTTTGACACCGCCTGCTTCAAGCGCGGCTACTGCCAAGCCAGCTGTAAAACCGGCCGTGCCAAATTGCATCGCCTGTTTTTCGGAAAGTTCTTTAGGTAAAGAAACGAGCCAATCCCCAGGAACTTGTTGATAGTCGCTAAAACCGCCGGGATGAGATACTCCTAGACCATAACCGGTCACGACGACTTTATCTCCGGAAGCAAAATTTTGGTGTTTGCTTTCAACGACTTCGCCAGCAAGATCGATACCGGGAATCATAGGATAGCTTCGAATCACACCGCCTTTTTGTTGGGTCGCCAATGCATCTTTAAAATTGATATCAGAATAGGCAATCTTGACTAAAACCTGATTTTCTAAAAGCTCAGAAAAAGTCTGAGACTGGATACTAGTTTGAAAGTTTGGCTGATCAGTAACGACCAGTGCCGTATATTTTTTCAAGAGTAAAAACTCCTTTCAAAATTTTCTTTAATCATACCACAACTCCGTGATTTCTTGGGAGATTCTTACTTTTTTATCCGCCTGTTTTTTGAAGAAGAGCTTTGGTTTTATCAATCATAAAATGCAAAGAATATTTCTTTTGAAGAAAAAAGTTTTCAAAAAATACTTGTCTTTTTTGCCAAAGTTCGTATACTTGAAAAGGGTAATAGTAAACATCGAGTTTACTATTAGCAAACTTTTGGAGCTTATCGGAGGTGACGCTGTGGAAATCGGCGAGAAACTGCGCAATTTGCGGGTACAGAAAAATTTGACGCAGGAAGAATTAGGGGAACGAACAGATTTATCAAAAGGGTATCTTTCACAATTGGAACGAGACTTAAGTTCACCGTCAATGGAAACCTTTTTTTCGATTTTAGAAGCATTGGGGGTTACGCCGGAAGAATTTTTCCGTCAGGACCTTGTGGATCAACAAATCGTGTACACCAAGGAAGACAGCACGATTTATTATGATGAGGAAAACGGTTATGAGTTGAAATGGCTGATTCCTGGTTCTAATGAAAAAGAAATGGAACCGGTGCTGTTGACCTTTGATAAGGCCGGTGAGTACAAAACCTTCGAGCCTTCTCTGTCAGAAACGTTTATTTATGTGCTGGAGGGACGGGTCACGTTGACCTTGGGAGAAACGATGTATCCCGCCAAAAAAGGGCAGTCGATTTATTACCAAGCCACTGAACCCCACCAATTAAAAAATCAAGCCAACGGAAAAAGTCGCTTGCTGATTATTGCGACGGATTCGTATTTATAGTTTAGGAGTGTGAAAAGTGAAACCAATCATTTCATTTAATGAAGTTGTGAAACAGTACGATGAAGATACTGTTTTGAAAAAAGTCAGTTTCGAGATCGAAGAAGGAAAGTTTTATACATTGTTAGGTCCTTCCGGCTGCGGCAAAACGACAATTTTAAGAATTATTGCCGGCTTCACCGAAGCGACAGACGGGGATGTTTTTTTTGATGGGGAACGGATCAATGATGTTCCGGCAAACAAGCGTCAAGTAAATACAGTTTTTCAAGATTACGCACTGTTTCCGCATATGAATGTGTTTGAAAATGTAGCGTTTGGTTTACGAATTAAAAAAATGCCGAAAAAACAAATTGAAGAAAAAGTGCTACAAGCTTTGCGAATGGTGCAATTAAAAGGCTATGAAAAACGGGAAATCAGTGAAATGTCAGGCGGGCAACGACAACGGGTAGCGATTGCTCGAGCAATCGTCAATGAACCAAAAGTTTTACTGTTGGACGAACCTTTGTCTGCGTTGGATTTGAAATTGCGCACAGATATGCAATATGAGTTACGGGAATTGCAGCAGCGTTTAGGAATTACGTTTATTTTTGTGACCCATGACCAAGAGGAAGCCTTGGCGATGAGTGATGAGATTTTTGTCATGAATAAAGGAAAAATCATTCAAAGTGGGACGCCGGTTGATATTTACGATGAGCCAATCAATCATTTTGTTGCCGATTTTGTGGGAGAAAGCAACATCGTCAACGGTACGATGATCGAAGATAATTTGGTGGAATTTGTCGGTAAACGCTTTGAGTGTGTGGATGGGGGGATGCGACCCAATGAACCCGTGGAAGTCGTCTTGCGTCCGGAAGATTTGTCTTTGACCACTGCTGAAAAAGGAAAACTGGTCGTGCGAGTAGACACGCAACTGTTTCGGGGCGTGCATTATGAAATCATTTGTTACGATGAACAGGGAAACGAATGGATGGTCCATTCGACTCGTAAAGCAGTGGAGGGCAGTCAAATCGGTTTGGCATTCGAACCGGAAGATATCCACGTCATGCGTTTCAATGAATCAGAAGAAGATTTTGATGCGCGGCTGGAAAGCTACGAAGAATAGGGGGAAGCGAAAATGACAAAAATGCGACGCTTTTATTCAATCCCTTATTTTATCTGGTTGTTGTTGTTTGTGATTGCACCGGTCTTGCTGATCGTGTATCAATCCTTTTTTGATACTAGTGGTGCCTTTACGCTGGCAAATTATCAAAATTATCTTGGTTCAGGAAAGTATCTGACCATGACCTTGAATTCAATTTGGTATGCTTTTTTGATTACAGCATTGACACTGTTGATCAGTTATCCAACAGCGTATTTTTTAACAAAATTAAAGCATAAAGATCTTTGGTTGCTGTTGATTATTTTGCCCACGTGGGTCAATTTATTGCTAAAAGCCTATGCTTTTATCGGAATCTTTGGGATTCATGGCGGTATCAATCAGTTTATCGGATTGTTCGGTCTGGCACCCCATCAGATTTTATTTACAGATGTCAGTTTTTTGATTGTTGCTATGTATATTGAACTGCCCTTTATGATTATGCCGATTTTCAATGCATTGGAAGAATTGAATCCTTCCTTAATCAGCGCTAGTCGGGATCTGGGAGCAAATAGTTTTGAAACTTTTCGGCGGGTGATTTTTCCTTTGTCCTTGAATGGGGTCAAAAGTGGTGTGCAAGCAGTATTTATTCCCTCTCTTTCATTGTTCATGTTGACTCGATTAATCGGGGGCAATCGGGTGATTACCTTAGGAACGGCGATTGAACAGCATTTCTTAGTGACACAAAACTGGGGAATGGGTTCAACGATTGGTGTGGTCCTGATTTTGGCGATGTTCTTAGTTATGATTTTAACGGGTGAAAAACGTAAAGGTAAAGGAGGACATAAAAAATGAAAAAATTTAAATGGTCCCACCTTTATTTAGCGGTTGTATTTTTGCTTTTGTACATTCCCATTTTTTATCTAATTGCCTATTCCTTCAATAAGGGCGGAACGATGAATGCCTTCACCGGTTTTACTTGGGAACATTATCAGGCGGTTTTTGAAGACACTCGTTTGATCATCATTGTTTTGAATACTTTTATGCTGGCATTTTTATCGGCTTTGTTCGCCACACTCATCGGAACGTTTGGTGCGATGGGAATTTATTACACAAAAAAACGCTATTTGCGAACAGCGTTGTTAAGTGCGAATAATATTTTATTGGTTTCGCCAGATGTTATTATCGGTGCGAGTTTTCTGATTTTCTTTACTATGATTGGCAATGTTTTTAGAGGCATTAATTTAGGATTTGGCAGTGTTTTATTGAGTCATATCGCCTTTAGTATTCCTATTGTTGTACTAATGGTTTTGCCTAAGTTGCAGGAAATGAATGATTCTACCATTGATGCGGCACGAGATTTGGGTGCCAATAATCTGCAAGTTATCAAAAGCATTATTCTGCCTTTTCTTTCTCCAGGAATCATCGCCGGGTATTTCATGGCGTTTACCTATTCACTGGACGATTTTGCAGTGACCTTTTTCGTGACCGGTAATGGCTTTAGTACCTTATCCGTAGAAATTTATTCTCGTGCAAGACAAGGCATCAGTTTAGAAATCAATGCATTAAGTACGTTGGTTTTTCTTTTCTCTCTGATTTTAGTTGTAGGTTATTATTTTATCAGTAAAGAAAACCAACCACGAAAAGGGCGGAGAAACCGCAAGTTGGAGGTGCCGGATATTCGATGAAAAAACTTCAATCACTAATTATCGGTATTCTTGCGATTATTCTAGTGTTGCTTTTTTCTGTTCATCAATTAGAAAAATCGACAGGAATGGCCGGCGCAAAAGTGCTGAACATTTACAACTGGGGGGATTATATTGATCCCGCTTTGATTAAAAAATTTGAAAAAGAATCCGGCTACAAGGTCAATTATGACACCTTCGATTCCAATGAGGCTATGTTCACAAAAATCCAACAGGGTGGGACGGCTTACGATATTGCAGTACCCAGTGAATACATGATTGAAAAAATGATGGTAGAAAAATTGCTGCTTCCAATCGATCATCAAAAAATATCCGGTCTATCTGCAATCGATCCCCGCTTCTTAGATTTGAGTTTTGATCCCGGCAATCAGTATTCAATTCCGTATTTCTGGGGTACTTTGGGGATTGTTTATAACGACAAGTTCGTCAACGCCGATCAAATCACTTCTTGGGATGATTTATGGCGTCCTGAATTAAAGGATAAGTTGATGGTCATTGATGGCGCTCGGGAAGTTATCGGTTTGGGTCTGAATTCGTTGGGTTATTCATTGAACAGCAAGAAAGACGATGAATTGCAGGAAGCTTTTGAAAAATTAAAAAAAATGACACCAAATATCAAAGCAATCGTGGCGGATGAAATTAAAATGTATATGGCAAATGAAGAAAGTGCAGTTGCTGTGACCTTTTCTGGAGAAGCGGCGGATATGATGTGGGAAAATGAACATCTTCATTACGTGATTCCGTCAGAAGGATCGAATCTTTGGTTTGATAATATCGTTATTCCTAAAACAGCTCAAAATGTTCAAGGAGCATACGATTTTATCAATTTCATGTTAGTTCCTGAAAATGCAGCACAGAATGCGGAATACATCGGTTATTCTACCCCGAATAAAGAAGCGAAGGCGTTATTGCCAAAAGAAATCAGCGAAGATCCGCAATTCTATCCTTCCGACGAATTATTGTCCCATCTGGAAGTATATGAAAATCTAGGATCAGATTATTTGGAGTACTACAATGATATTTTCTTGGAATGGAAGATGTATCGGAAATAATGGTAGATTAGTTCTATCCTTTTTATTTGAAAAATAAGACCAATTTTATATCAATGCGCGTTCAATAAGCGAAAAAACCCTTTAATGATGCCAAGACGCATCGTTAAAAGGTTTTTTTTCAAAGTAAAAAATAGGATTGGTTTTCCGATAGTCAACTGCTAAGATAAAAGGTAGAACCGATTATGAATCGTTACTAATTTTGAAAAGAGGGCTGCTTGTGATTCAATTAGACAAACTATTTTCTGGCGCTGGAATTCCTTTTGAACTGTACCATCATCGGGCGATTTATACCAACGAGGATGCGTTAGTCATCAAAAAGGAGCAGGGCTTTAGCGGAACGGAGACCAAAAGCCTGTATCTAAAGGATAAAAAAGGAATTAATTATATTTTTTTGACCTTCACCACCAAACGAAGTGATTTTAAAGCCTTGAGCAAACTTGTGGGCAAACGTCTTTCGGTGGTTTCACCAGAAGCAATGGAAACACAAACAGGACAAAAACCGGGCGCTGTTGCCCCTTTTGGGTATGAAGAACCGGTGCCGGTCATTATTGACGAAGAACTGCTTTCATCTGAAAAATGGGTTTTCGCTCCTGGTCGTCCAGATCAAACGATGGTTGTTCAAGTAAAAGATTTGCAAAAAATCATTGCACTGTTAAAAATCGATACGTATTTGTTGCCGAAGTAAACAGCAGCGTTAACGGATAGTGTAGAACCAAAAAATTGGCGAGTCATCAATAGGGGATGATTCGCCAATTTTTTATTTACCAGAGGATAGTGGAGTAAAAGGTAGGCTGAGATCTTCGGCAACTGCTTGTAGCGTCAATTTTCCTTGATGGGTGTTGACTGCGTTAGCAAGCACCGAGTTGGTTTTGATTATCTCGGAGAATGGGTGATTTGCCAATAATCGGATATAGCTGATCGTTGCGTTACTCAGTGCGTAAGTGGCGGTTTGCGGTACGGCACCGGGCATATTTGCGACAGCGTAGTGGATTACTTCTTCTTTTCGATACGTAGGATTATCATGGGTCGTTACACGATCCTCGGTTTCAAAAATCCCGCCTTGATCAATGGCAATATCTACGATCACTGAATCTTTCGGCATGCTTTTGACCATTTCCTTTGTAACCAAAGTAGGTGCTTTGTGGCCGGGCAGTAAAACCGCACCAATCACTAAATCAGCTGTTTTTAAAACTTCTTCCAGATTCATTGTGTTTGAAAAAAGCGTTTGAACTTGCCCTTGAAATTGGGCATCTAATTTTTTTAAGCGGGCAAGGTCAATGTCTAGAATTGTGACACGTGCTCCCAGTCCTAGTGCAATCGTTGCGGCATTCGTTCCGGCAACACCGCCGCCGATAATAACGACATTTCCTTGTTTAACACCCGGCACACTGCCTAATAAAATCCCTTTGCCACCATTCGGACGTTCCAAAAATTGTCCGCCAATTTGTGCCGCCATCCGTCCGGCAATTTCACTCATTGGTGCTAAAAGGGGCAAACTGCCATCCGCCAATTGAACATTCTCATAGGCAAGTGCAGAGACATTTTTTTCCATGAGAACTTGTGCCAACTCTTTATTGGCAGCCAAATGTAAATAAGTGAAGAGTAGTTGTCCAGAACGAAAGAAAGAATATTCTTCCGGCAGCGGTTCTTTTACTTTGAGAATCAAATCCGCCTGCCAAACTGTTTGCTGGTCCGCAAGCACACCACCGACTGCCTGATACCCCTCATCTGGAATGCCTGAACCCAAACCTGCTCCGTATTCTACGAAGACCTGATGCCCTTCACGAATCAATTCATCTACTCCTGTTGGGGGTAACGCCACTCGATTTTCATTGTTTTTACGTTCTTTAGGGATACCAATCTTCATTTTCTTCACTCCAATAAGCTTTTCTTTTATTATACCGAAGAAAAGAAGAAAGGGATAATTTTCTCCGAAAATAAAAAACGTCTACTTCAAAAGGACCAGTAGTTGGTTTCTTTTGAAAAAACGTTTTTTATCAAGCCGTAAAGGTCCAGTAGTGGATCGTTTGACTTTTAATTTCATCTGCCTTGAAATTGCGTTGATAATGTAATTTTTGCGAATCATCATTGGGATCTAAAACCCGAACGGATTGGTCGTCATTGGTGCCAGCTAATACGAGAATATGTCCGCCATCAGTAAAATCACCGGCAGTGATTGAAATAATAACCGGAATATTTTGCTGTAAATAGGCTTCTGCCTGTGTAAAGTCGTTGCCCAGATCATGAAAGTTCAATTGATAATGCTGAGCAAAATCTGGAAAAATACTCCAAGCAGTGCCGGCATCCGCCACGAAATAAGTATTCTGTGCCCAGTCAAAGACTTCATTAGGATCGACGGTTGTTTCTCGCCAATGAGACAAAACCATGCTTAAAGAAAGCAAGGCACAACCGTTATTGGCAATATCATTGTTCTCTCCGGTACCATAGATTCGCTGTGCCCAACGTTCATCCGTCTGCAAAAGTAAAGGTGTGCCCAGTGACTCAGCGGTTAATTGCTGATTGGCATTTTTGCTGAATTTTTCTTGAGAAGGTTGGGAGGAAAAAGTGGGTTCCGTTCGAGAAACAAAATAGACACCGCTGAGAACCAGCAAGAGTCCAATAAATAGAAGAAGAGGATGCCGCTGCTTGCGACGGTTTTTTTTCGCCATTTTTTTCACCTCATGTGCTTTTGTCCTACTGTAACGAAAAACCAGAGGAAGAACATCCGTCTAAAGGTTGAATTAGAAAAATTTTATAAAATAGTATGAAGGACAATAAGAAATAAAAAAACCTCCTTCTCAGTAAATTAACTGAAAAAGAGGTGTTCGCTATTCTTCCATTTCTTCTAACTCCAAACTTAATTCTTCCCATTGAGCCAATAGTTCTTCTTGAGCTGCGTGGTTTTCTTCAAGTTGGGTGTTCAACTCATTGAGTTGCAGGTGGTCCTCCAAAACTTCCGGTGCAGTCATGGCAGTTTCTAGTTCTGCGATGGTTTCATCGAGAGTGGCCAGTTTTTCTTCCACTTCAGTGACCTTTCGTTGAAGGGTTCGAAGAAGTTTTTGGCTTTCTTTCGTTTGCTGGAATGATTTTTTTCCAGTTGATATAGTTTTTTCTGGAGCTTCCTCTGCCAATAATGCAGCAATTTCGGCTTCTTCTTTTTTCTTTTCTAGATAATAATCATAATCTCCTAAAAATAATCGGCTGCCCTCATGAGATAATTCAACGACTTTGGTGGCGATTCGATTAATGAAATAGCGGTCATGGGAAACAAAAAGCAGGGTGCCTTCATAATCAATCAGCGCATTTTCCAACACTTCTTTGTTGTCGATGTCCAAATGGTTCGTCGGTTCATCTAAAATCAAAAAGTTTTCCCGATTCATGGCAAGCTTCGCCAATGCCACGCGGGCTTTTTCGCCACCGCTAAGCAGACCAATCGGCTTTTCAACGTCTTCACCGGAAAATAAAAAGCCGCCGAGCACACTACGAATTTCCACTTCAGGTGTGGTGGGGTGTTCATCCCAAAGTTCTTTCAAAATCGTTTTGTTGGTATTCAATTCGGCTTGCCCTTGATCGTAATACCCAATCGTTACGTTTGCGCCAAGATGGGTTTCTCCTTTTAGAAAAGGCAGGGTACCAATCAAAGATTTTAGCAAAGTTGATTTGCCGATACCGTTAGGACCTACCAGTGCAATGGCATCTTTGCGGCGAATATCCAAGTCAATCGGTTGCGACAATACTTCGCCGTCTTGGTAGCCGATTGCGGCATCTTCCACCTGCAAAACGACATTTCCCGAGGACTTGTCAATGGCAAATAAAAAATGAGCTGACTTTTCTTTGCCTTGAGGTCGATCCAACCGTTCCATTTTTTCTAACTGTTTACGGCGGCTTTGTGCGCGTTTGGTGGTAGAAGCCCGCACCAGATTTTTTGCCACAAAATCTTCCAACTTATTGATTTCCTGTTGTTGCTTTTCGTAGGCTTTCCAATCGCTGGCTAGTTGACCAGCTTTTAAATCCAAATAGCGACTGTAATTTCCTTTGTAATGGCGCATTTTTTGTCTTGAAAGTTCGTAGACCTCATTTGCTACTTTATCTAAAAAGTAGCGGTCATGGGAAACAATCAATAAAGCGCCGGAATAACCCTGCAAATAGGTTTCGAGCCATGAAAGGGTATCAATATCCAAATGATTCGTCGGTTCATCCAGAATGAGGATATCAGGCTTTTGCAGCAGCATTCGCGCTAATGCCAATCGAGTTTTTTGTCCGCCAGAAAGGGTTGCAATCGACTGCTCATAAAAACTTTCATCAAATTGAAACCCGTGGAGCACTGAACGAATTTCATTTTCATAACCATAACCATTTTGATCAGAAAAATCATGCTGTAAGGTGTCATATTCTTTTAAAATTGCTTGATAATTGGCAGAATCAGGGGCAGCTTCACTGATAGCAAGCTCCAAATCCCGCATTCGGTTTTCCATTTGTCTTAATGTCGTGAAGGCCTTCAGCATTTCATTCCAAACAGTTTCTTCTGAGACTAAACCGGTATCCTGTGCAAGATAGCCCAAGGTTGCCGTTTTATTTTTGGCAATCGTTCCTTGATCGGGCGCTTCGATTCCTGCCAGAATTTTTAACAGCGTTGATTTGCCAGCACCATTTCTACCTACTAGTGCAATTCGAGCGTGAGAACTGATTTCCAGATGAATATTTTCAAATAAAACCTCTGCACCAAACAGACGGGCAATTTGATTTGCTTGCAATAAAATCATCATTTCCTCTTTCCTGACGTTTCTTTATTGTTAAAAAGTTCGTTGCTGAAAATTCTCCAGCAAAACCTTGTGAAAGTTTTTTTCGTCATCTATTTTTTCATCATGTGTTAGTCTATCACATTTTAAAGAGCGGTGCGAGGGATTCCTATCCCATTCGTCAGATAAAAGTTCACAAATTGTAAGCATGTAGATTGCATTTATAGTGGTATTCCTGTTATGATGATATTCGTTAAAAGTGAAAACTTCACAAATGGAGGTTATATCGTGAAAGAACATGTTATTCCTAAAGCTACAGCCAAACGTTTACCCTTATATTATCGCTACTTACGAATCTTACATAATGCTGGCAAGAAAAAAGTCTCATCCACAGAGTTGAGTGAGGCCGTTCAAGTAGATAGCGCAACGATTCGCAGAGATTTTTCCTATTTTGGTGAATTAGGCAAGCGTGGCTATGGCTATGATGTCCAAGACTTAATGAATTTTTTTGCCCGTACATTAAATGATGATCACATGACAAATGTGGCGCTGGTCGGGGTGGGGAATCTCGGTAGTGCATTATTGAAATACAAATTTCATCAAAGCAATAGCATTCGTGTCAGTGCAGCTTTTGATGTCAATAAAGATATTGTTGGGCGAATCGTTGATGGCATTCCTGTTTATCCAATGGAGGATATGAAGGAACAAATTAAGATCCAACAAATCGAAGTGGCGATTCTAACCGTGCCTTCTCAACACTCTCAAGATATCGTGAATAAATTGGTGGAATTTGGAATCAAGGGAATCTTGAACTTCACGCCAGTTCGTTTGAACGCACCCAAAGAAGTCTTGATTCAAAATGTTGACTTGACAAATGAGTTGCAAACCTTGATTTATTTCCTGCATTCTGGAAATGTTATTGGCAACGAAGAATAATTTTTTGAATAGAAAAAAATACCGCGTCTGGTGAAGTCGCGGTATTTTTAATGGAATAATTGCTCATAATCAACAGATTCCGGTGCGGCTAAATAATTTTCAATCAACGTTTCCAGTTTATGAAAATCAATGAAGCGAGCCTGACGGGCAACTTCCTTTTGATGGGCAAAAAGCAATACGGCAGGAGCAGTCAGCACTTGAAATTCACCGGCTATTTCTGGAATTTCAGCGGCATCGCCATGTATAATGGGTACTTTTCCTTCAAAATGTTGAAGAAGCTGTGGTTTGACGGACACACAAACGCTACAATTTGGCATGGAGAGATAGACCAATGCTAATGGAGTCGCAGCAAGTTGTTCGTTGATTTCTTTGATCGTGGTGGCATGAAACATGCGTTCACCTCCTACTAAAAGTAACGATAAGAGCTGTTTAAACAAATGTCAATTTTTCTGTTTTTAATTAAATGGCGTTCTGCTTTTTGTTAAGGAGATTCTAAAATTTTTTGTGGCCCCTTGTTTCCAGTTCCATTCGGCAGTATAGTAAAGCGCGAAAATAAGTGAACTTTTCAAAGGAGAAGTTATTTTAAAATAGGAAGGATGCAATTCCACTTTAACTAAGAAGCCTAGTGGAATGGTATACGTAATGAAAATCCGTAGAAATTTTGAAAAAATTTCATCAAATATGTGAATAGGAGAAACCAATGTTCAATCAGCTTCCTAATTCTGTGCTGCAGATGAGTATGATTTTTCTTTCAATCGTCATCGAAGCCTTTCCCTTCGTCTTGTTGGGATGTATTATCTCCGGAGCGTTGTATGTATTTTTGACCCCGGAACGAGTCAATGCTTTTTTACCAAAAAATAAATTTGCGTCAATTTTGGTGGGTTGCCTATTGGGTGTATTCTTCCCCTCCTGTGAGTGTGGAATTGTGCCTATCGTGAATCAGTTTGTCAAAAAGGATGTTCCAGAACACACAGCTTTTGCATTTATGCTGACAGCACCGATCGTAAATCCAATTGTAATTTTTTCCACCTTTATTGCTTTTGGAAATTCAGCGCGGTATGCGATTTTGCGGGTGCTGGGTAGTTTATTTGTAGCAATCGTAATTGGCACGTGGTTAGCTTATGTCAATAAAAAACCGATTTTAAAACAGGTTGTCGTAAGAGAAGCCAAACATTCTTCGGACACACAGGAAAAACCAACTTTCTGGCAACAAATTCAGCGGGTATTGCACCATAGCATCGATGAATTTTTTGATACAGGACGTTACTTGATGATCGGCGGACTGTTAGCAGCGGCAATGCAAACCTACTTACCAACAGGCGTTATGCTGACGTTAGGTTCAAATAAATTATTAGCCGTTTTAGTGATGCTGTTTTTGGCAGTAGTGATGTCGTTATGCTCCGAAGCAGACGCATTTATCGGTTCTTCGTTGCTCAGTTTATTTGGAACCGGTCCGGTAGTTGGCTTTTTAGTATTTGGTCCAATGGTGGATATCAAAAATTTGTTAATGATGAACCGGTATTTCAATAAGAAATTCATTGCTTCGATGGTGGGGCTCATTTTACTTTGTGTGACCGGCTATGCTTTGATTGTTTAGGCAAACAATTTCTTTAGAAATAATAAAGAGAGAAAATTTCTATTTCAAACATTGAGGAGAAAAAAATGGTTCGATTTTTAATTTTAGCAGGCTATTTTGAATTAATGATGTATCTGCAGGTTTCTGGAAAACTCGATCAATTTATCAATATTCATTACCGGTATTTAGCTATTTTATCTATGATTTTATCTTTCTTATTGGCAATGGTTCAATTGATTCAATGGGTGAAAAGTGATCCGAAAACCGATAGAACGCAGGAACACGCATTTCACGACCATGACCATGGATTGCAAAAAAGATACCAACGGGTAATTGCGTACCTATTGCTGGCATTACCAATTCTTGTAGGAACTTTTTTCCCAACAGTAAGTTTGGATACAACGATCGTTGAAGCAAAAGGATTTCAATTTCCTGTCAGTAAAGAATCCGTAGGTGATCCGGAGATGCAGACACAATATTTGCAGCCGAACACCAGCATTTATTTCAATAAATCCGACTACCAAAAACAAATGAACAAATTGATGAAAAAATATGGCGAAAACGGGGTATTAAAAATCACTGATGCCAATTATTTGGAAGTCATGGAACTGATTTATAACTATCCCAGCGAGTTTATCGGTCGGAAAATTATTTTTGAAGGTTTTATTTATCACGCAAAACAAGACGCTTCGCAGGATGATTTTGTTTTTCGTTTTGGAATTATCCATTGTGTCGCCGATTCAGGCGTTTTTGGCTTGCGGGTACGGATGCCGGAGGAAACCGCGTATAAAAATGATGAGTGGGTCCATATTGAAGGAACACTAACAACGGAATTTTATCAGCCATTAAAACGGGAACTTCCGTTGGTTCAGGCAGAAAACACGGTGACGATTGCTGCTCCGGAAAATCAATATGTTTATCGTTCTTTTTAGTAGAAAAACGGTGAGGGCTGAAACTCAAAAAGAAGTATGCTATACTGAAAAAAGTTGTGAAAATAAATGAAATGTTTAGTTAAGTGAGGGAGAACTATGTGCGGAATCGTAGGGTTTATCAATCATGCAGAGAAGAAACAAAAAACAGAAACAATCAAAAAAATGATGGATACAATCGTTCATCGAGGTCCAAATAGCTCGGGACAACATGTGGACGAAGGCGCTGCTCTTGGTTTTCGTCGATTAAGTATTATTGATTTAGAAGGCGGCACACAGCCGATTTATAACGAAGATGGCAGTTTAGTCATCACCTTTAATGGAGAAATTTACAATTACCAAAGCATTCGTGAGGATTTGATCGCAAAAGGACATATCTTTACGACCCATGCCGACACGGAAGTTTTGCTTCACGGGTACGAAGAATATGGTATCGATCTGCTGCAAAAAATTCGCGGCATGTTTGCTTTTGTAATCTGGGATAGCAACAAGCAAGAATTGTTTGGCGCACGGGACCATTTTGGGATCAAACCACTATATTACACACAAATGAACGGAACGTTTATGTACGGCTCTGAAATCAAAAGCTTTTTGAAACATCCTGATTTTGTCAAAGAATTGAATAAGGAAGCATTGAAACCTTACATGACCTTCCAATATTCTGCGTTAGACGAAACATTCTTCAAAAATGTGTACCGCATCAAAGAAGGCCATTATTTCCTTTATAAAGAAGGAGAACTAACCGTTAATCAGTATTGGGATGTGCAGGAAAAGGAAACAAATTTGTCTCTGACGGAAACGGTTGATTTGATCGACAAGACCGTTGTTGATTCCATCGCAGCCCATCGCATTGCAGATGTTGAAGTTGGCTCATTTCTTTCTTCTGGAGTGGATTCCAGCTATGTTACTGCGGTTTTACGTCCAGAACATTCGTACTCCATCGGGTTTGGCGATAAATCCTACAATGAATCCGTGGAAGCAAAAAAACTGACAGATTTGATTGATTTGAACAATACATCCCGGGTGGTTACCGGAGAAGAAGCTTTTGAATATTTTCCAATCATCCAATACCATCTGGATGAACCAGATTCAAATCCTTCTTGTGTGCCGCTATATTTCTTGGCAGAATTAGCCAGTCGAGATGTGCGGGTGGTGCTGAGTGGCGAAGGTGCGGATGAACTATTTGCCGGTTATCAAGCCTACGGAATGAACACCCGTTCTAAAGCAGTCAAGGTAGTAGCAGAAGGATTGAAGAAATTACCAAAAGGTCTGCGCTATAAACTGGCAAAAGGCTTTAAAGGAAAATCTTTCCATGGTGCACTGCATTTGTACACGTCTTTAGCACCAGCCGAAGAATTCTTTATCGGACAGGCAAAAGTTTTTGAAGAAAGTGAAGCGGATCACTTTTTACAACCGACTTATCAAAAGAGCCATTCCATCAGAGAAATCGTTGATGTTCATTACGATAAAGTCCAAGATATGTCTGAAATCAAAAAGATGCAATATTTAGATATGCACCAATGGATGCCAAAAGATATTTTGTTGAAAGCTGATAAATTGTCGATGGCAAGCTCCTTGGAATTGCGGGTACCTTTATTGGATAAAGAATTGATGAAGGTTTCAGAACAAGTCCCAACAAAATATTTGATCAATTCGAAAAATACCAAATATGCTTTTCGTCAAGCGGCGGCTCGTCATTTACCGGAAGAATGGTACAACCGGGAAAAACTTGGTTTCCCAGTACCGATCAAGGATTGGTTGCGGGAAGAAAAATATTACCGATTGGTACGGGAACTTTTCCAACAAGAATTTGTCGCTGAATTTTTCCAACAAGAGGCCATTATCCAAATGTTGGACGACAATTACGCAGGAAAAAATGATGCCCGTCGGAAAATTTGGACGATTTTTACTTTCTTAACTTGGTATACTGTTTACTTCATCAATGACGGCAGCAAACCAGCGGTCGTTGAATTAACTGCATAAGAAAACGAAAAGGTCTGCTTCGGCAGGCTTTTTATTTTCCTCTTTTTGAGGCAATTATGGTTTAATGAAGGTGAGAGGGGGCAAAAAGATGGAACAACGACTACCAAAAGGTTTTTTTGCCGGCGGAGTTTCTGGCGGGCTGAAAGAAAACAAATGCGACATCGGATTTATTTATTCTCAAAATGTTTGTCAAGCTGCCGGATTATTTACCAACAATCAATTTCCAGCGGCACCAGTGGCACTTTCCCGCAAAGTATTGCAAGCAGGAAAACTTCAAGGGATTTTAGTGAATTCTGGCGGAGCCAATGCCATTACTGGTGAACGAGGCGTTCAGGATGCAAAAAAGATGCAGCAGTTATTTGCACAAAAAGCCGATCTTTCTCAAGATTTGGTCGCCATCGCCTCCACCGGAAAAATTGGTGAATTTTTGCCCATGGAAAAGATTAAAAGAGCTGTCAGTAAAATTGATTTGAAAGAACAAAATTTGATTGCCTTTCAAGAAGCCATCGCCACCACTGATACACAAGAAAAAATCATCAGCCGGGAATTCCTGTTGGATAAAACCACAATTCGTCTTACAGGCATCGCCAAAGGTGCTGGCATGGTTCATCCCAAGTTAGCAACTGTTTTAGTTTTTCTCTTGACCGATGCAGATTTAACGTCAGAACAATTGCAACGTCTTTTAAAAAAAGCTGCTGATAACAGTTTGAATCAATTAACGATTGATGGAGAGTCATCAACCAACGATAGTTGTTTTTTATTGGCAAACGGAGCTTCTCGAAAAAAAGTACAGCTAGATTCAAAAGCAGAAGCGGATTTTGCTGAGGGATTGGAACAGCTCTTGATCGATTTAACGAAAAAAATTGCGCGGGATGGCGAAGGAGCAACCAAATTGCTTGAGGTCCGTGTGGTGGGGGCTGAAACGGTCAGAGCTGCTCGTAAAATTTCTAAACGAATTGCTCAATCAATGTTAGTAAAAACCGCCATGTTTGGAGAAGATCCCAATTGGGGACGCATCTTGTCGGCAATTGGTGACAGTAATGATAGGTTGGATATCACAACGATTGATGTTGCCGTCTGCTGGGAAACTGTTTTACAGCAAGGGATCCCAGCGGCTTTTAATGAAGCAGAATTGTTGGAAAAATTGAAACAGGAAGAAATTCTGATTGAAGTTAATCTCCATGGAGGAAGAGAGCAAGCGACAGCGTGGGGCTGTGACCTAAGTGAAAAGTATGTGGAGATTAATGCGGCGTATCGTACCTAAGAAAGGAGAAAAATCATGAGCCATCTATTTCCCAACTATGCCCGTAAACCTTTTGAACTTGTTTCAGGAACTGGTTGTTATCTGACGGATCATCAAGGAAATCGTTATTTGGATTTTACCAGTGGTATTGGAGTGGTCAATCTTGGTTACAGCAATGTAGCAAGCGAAGAAGCCCTGATTCGGCAAATGCAACTGCTTATGCACACACCTAACCTTTATGAAAATCATCTGCAAGAACAAGTTGCCACTAGTTTAGGAAAAACAGATTATTTGGCGTATTTTTGTAATAGCGGGGCAGAAGCCGTGGAAGCTGCAATCAAATTAGCTCGTAAAGCAACGCAGCGTACAAAAATCATCAGTTTTATTCAATCCTTTCATGGAAGGACCTACGGAGCCATGAGCGCCACTGGACAAGCAATCGTCCAACAAGGTTTTGCGCCTTTAGTACCGGATTTCGTTTATGTGGAATACAACGCTCTGGAAGGTCTGGAGGAACAGCTTGACGAAAATACTGCGGCAGTTATTCTGGAAGTGATTCAAGGAGAAGGAGGGGTTATTCTTGGATCAAAGGAGTGGTTGCAGGAAGTCGCCCGTCTTTGTCAAAAAAATAACAGCCTGTTGATTATTGATGAGATCCAAACAGGGATGGGGCGTACCGGCAGTTTGTACGGCTTTGAACAACTAGGAGTTGCACCGGATATTTTTACATTGGCAAAAGGATTGGGGAATGGCTTTCCGGTAGGAGCAATGTTGGGAAAACGGGAATTAGCCTCTGCCTTTGGTCCCGGAAGTCATGGTTCTACTTTTGGCGGGAATAAAATGGCGATGGCCGTAGCAGCAGAAGTCGTTCGTCAAATTGATCAACCGGAATTTTTAGCGGAAGTTCGAAAAAAAGGGGCCTATTTGTTTGATCGGTTACAGGAAATTTCATCAAAAAAAATCAAAGAGATTCGCGGACGTGGTTTGATGATTGGAATTGAACTGCAAGAGAATCATTCCCTCCAAAAGATTATGAAAGATTTGGAAAAAGAAGGCTTGCTGACTTTAAAAGCGGGACAAAATGTGTTACGCTTATTGCCACCGTTAACGATTTCATTGGAGGAAATCGATGAAGGTATCGAAAAACTAAAAAAAGTGTTATCAAATTGATTTTTCAAGATTTTTTCACAAAAAAGTTACTCATTTATGTTACCATGATAGTGAAGAAAATCATTTGTTTGTAGTTTTTATCCAGATTTAGTAAAATAGCTTTTGGATAAATGCACATAGAAAGAGGTGTAGAAAATTGGGTTATACAGACGAAACAGTCCGTTTTGACTTTGATGACAGTCGGAAAAAAGAAGTCAGCGAAACATTGGCGATCGTTTATCGCGCTTTGGAAGAAAAAGGTTACAATCCAATCAATCAAATTGTTGGCTACTTGCTTTCTGGAGACCCGGCCTACATTCCTCGTTATCGGGATGCCCGTAATTTGATCCGCCGTCACGAACGCGATGAAATATTGGAAGTTTTGATTCGTTATTATTTAGGCGATCACGGGATCAAGTTATAATGAGAGTCATGGGATTGGATGTTGGTTCCAAAACGGTAGGCATTGCGGTCAGCGATCCAATGGGGTGGACTGCACAAGGAATTGAGATTATCCGAATCGATGAAGCGAAGGGTGAATTTGGTTTCGACCGTTTGCGGGAATTAGTGACGGAATATGAAGTGACTAAGTTTGTCGTTGGTCTGCCGAAAAATATGAATAATTCGATTGGTCCAAGAGCCGAAGCTTCTATGGCTTATGGTAATCAGATTGCCGAGTTGTTCAATCTTCCCGTCACGTACCAAGATGAGCGTTTAACAACGGTTCAGGCGGAGCGAATGTTGGTGGAACAAGCCAACACGTCAAGAGCCAAACGAAAAAAAGTAATCGATAAATTAGCAGCAGTCATGATTTTGCAAAATTATCTGGATGGCGCAGCCAACAAACTGTTGTAAATGTGAAAGGAAAGAGGAATTTATAATGACTGAACACACACACGATCATAACCACGACCATGATCATGAAGGACATGAACATATCACACTTGTGGATGACCAAGGAAATGAAACCCTATATGAAATTCTTTTAACCGTTGACGGACAAGAAGAATTCGGCCGTAATTACGTGCTGCTTTACCCAGCTGGCGTACCGGAAGAAGAAGACGTTGAACTGCAAGCCTACGCGTATATCGAAAACGGCGACGGCACAGAAGGCGAATTGGAACAAATCGAAACAGAAGCAGAATGGGACATGATTGAAGAAGTCTTTAACACGTTCATGAGTGAAGAAGAAGAATAAGATTTAAACGCTAGCTGAACCCTTGATGGATAAGGGTTCAGCTTTTTTGTGTTTTGATTTGAATAGGAAATTGACTACGATTGCTTCCTAGAGCAATGCTTGTTTAAACTAAAAGTAATAAATCATGAGGATGTGATGTATCATGAAAAAAATGATGACAAAAGACAACGAGGGCTTAATTGTCGGATAGGTCTTTGTGTCTCTAACCGAATCAACCGACAAATAGGTGATTTAAAGGAGACGAAGATGGAAGTTCGTATTAAAAAGCTGTCAACAGCTGAAGAAATTAAACAGTTCTGGAAGAAGAAACGAGAGTATGAACGGAAAGATGTTTTTCCAAATTTAGAAGAATCTGGAGAAGAACTTCAGGAAATTATCAACTGGTTTAACTCACAAGAATATTATGACATCATCATGGGGTTATCTAGTGAAGCAAAAGGTGGTGGCGATCCATTGCAATTTGTTTTTTTCTATGATGAAAAACAAAACTATCTAGGATTTACGATGTACAAAATTTACATACAGGAAGATGGAAAAGCGTTTATTCTTGATTACTGTATTGCCCCATCATTTCGAAATAAAGGCATTGGGAAATTAGTTTTTAAAAAACTGGAAGAACTGTTATATTTGGAAGGCGGCAAGTATGTTGCGTTAAATGCCAGCAATAAAAATAATCGTCGTTTTTGGCAACAAAATGGATTTGAAGCGACTGTACTGGATGAAAATGACGAATTAGTTTACGTGAAACGAGCGATAGGATAAGTTGGAAACGAACCCTAGATAAGACTGGGTTCGTTTTTTGTATAAATTTTTTTGAGAATTTGCATTTCAATATTTTTTACAATAGAATAAGATTCTACGAATGGGTCTAATTCGTTAGCTGTCATGTCTAGATATGTGGATTGAAATACTCTTACAAAAAACCAGTCAGATTGATTGTCTTTTTTTTACGGAAACGGTACCCTTGAAGTGAGGAGGGATCACGATGAAAAAGAGTTGGATTGGTTTAGCATTACTTATTGTCTTAGCAGGTTGCAGTGGTCAAAAAACAGAGGAATCAAGTTCAGAAACAGCAGTATCTACAACAAATTCAGCGAATGCAAGCACGTCTTCAATTCGTAGTACAAGTACAGAATCATCGACAGAGACAACGAAAGAATCTGAACCGGTGTCTTCCACCACCAACAGTGAGGCACAAGCAGATGCCAGTAAGGAATTGATGGCACAATTTCCCCAAACAAATTTTCCTTCTGACATTCCTTACGACGGTCAAGCGCTAAATATTGCTAGTGATGGCAACAATCAAAAAATTTCTGTCCTTTATTATAGTATGGATCAGCCATTGATTTTAAATCATCGTCAATTAAATCAAGAAACACCTTTTGCCAGCTATCGCAAAGAAATTTTTAAAACTTCGCAAATGGCAAAAGAAGCCGTCAATGCGATTTATGATACTGGGGGACAAAAGATAGACTTGGGATATGGTATCACCGGTTATAAACAAGGCGCGGCAGGTTCTACCTATCTAAATTGGCGAGAGGGAAATTGGGCGCTTGTTGTACGAGCAAGCAATGTAGAAGGACAATCTCCCGATGCTATAGCAAAAAAAATTGTGACCTATCTGGAAAAAGCTTTTTTACCAGCACCTAAAGAAACCGGTCAAATCTCGGTCGATCAAAGCGCACAAGGTTATCAAGCAAATCAAGTTATCTGGCAAGAAGACACGATCGTTTATACAGTAACTCATGAGGATGCTTTGTCTGCATTGGCCATGGCCGTTTCGATGGAAAAATAAGCAAAAGCTTTTTGCAGCTTTCCTATTTTATGGATAAGGGCAGAAAGCTTTTTTGGTAGAGACAAAAACAACGCATTTCTGGAATCCGGTAGAATTCGCTAAGTAAGCATGCTAAAATAAGCAAGAAACTAAACAAAAGTGAGGACATAGTGTGACTGAATATTTAAATGTAGGAAAAATCGTCAATACTCAGGGAATTCGTGGAGAAGTTCGAGTGATTTCTCAAACGGATTTTCCAGAAGAACGGTATCAAAAAGGTGCTAAACTGACGCTTTTTCGGGAAAACCAACAACCACTGATTTTAACGATAGCGAGTCATCGAAAGCATAAAAATTTTGATTTATTATCCTTTGAAGGCTATCCAACGATCAATGAAGTGGAGAAATTTCGTGACGGGATATTAAAGGTTGCAATGGATCAGCTTTCTGATTTAGAAGAAGATGCCTATTATTATTACGAAATCATTGGATTGAATGTTGTCGATGAAGACGGGAAGTCTCTTGGTAAAATCAAAGAAATTCTTTCTCCTGGCGCCAATGATGTTTGGGTCGTTCAACGCAAAGGGAAAAAAGATGCGCTGATTCCTTATATCGAATCGGTGGTCAAAACCATTGATTTAGAAAAAGGTATTGTCACCGTTGATCTACCAGAAGGGCTGTTGGACGATGAGAATTGATGTACTGACTTTATTTCCACGAATGTTTGAAGGGCCGATGGGAGAATCTATCATCGGAAAGGCTCGAGACAAAAATTTATTAGAGATCAATATTGAAAATTTCCGTGAGTATTCCGATAACAAACACCGAACGGTTGATGACTATCCTTATGGTGGCGGCGCAGGAATGCTGCTGAAGGTTCAACCAATTTATGATAATCTAAAAGCCATCGAAGCTGCGACGGACACACAAAAAAGAATTATTTTACTTGACCCGGCAGGAAAACCTTTTGATCAAAAAATGGCAGAAGAATTTTCGCAAGAAGAGCATTTGATTTTTATTTGTGGGCATTATGAAGGGTATGATGAACGGATTCGCAGTCTGGTGACGGATGAAGTTTCTCTTGGGGATTATGTTTTGACTGGTGGTGAATTAGGCGCAATGGTGATGGTTGATGCGACTGTTCGTTTGCTGCCTGAGGTACTGGGCAACCAGACATCTGCACAAACGGATTCTTATTCAACAGGACTATTGGAGCATCCCCAATATACTCGACCAGCAGAATTTGCTGGAATGACCGTTCCAGAAGTATTAACAAACGGCAATCATCGACTGATCGAGGAATGGCAATTGAAAGAATCTTTGCGGCGTACCTACCTACGACGCCCAGATCTTTTAGAAAATTATCCCCTGACGGATGAGATGAAAAAAATGTTGGCGGTAATCCAAAAAGAAGAAACTGAAAAGGAAATCTGATTGACAAGAAATTTAACTTTACAGTTATGGTTTGGATGTGTTAGTATATTTTGGTGAGTGTACTGCTCATCTATTACAATATTCCGCTGGGACTGGGTCTTAAGAATATTTGGGAATAAGGAGAATGATAAAGATGAATCCATTGATTCAAGAACTAACACAAGAACAATTGCGTACAGACATTCCAGCTTTTCGCCCAGGGGACACCGTTCGTGTTCACGCAAAAGTTGTCGAAGGTACGCGGGAACGTATCCAGTTATTTGAAGGTGTTGTTATCAAACGCCGCGGTGCAGGTATCAGCGAAACTTACACTGTCCGTAAAGTTTCTAACGGTGTCGGTGTAGAACGTACTTTCCCTGTACACACACCACGTGTTGCTCAAATCGAAGTTGTTCGTTATGGTAAAGTTCGTCGTGCGAAACTTTATTACTTACGTGCACTACACGGAAAAGCAGCTCGTATCAAAGAAATTAGAAGATAATAACGGAAAAAATCCTAAAATCTCTAAAATCTGTGAAAAGTCCTTGTATATCAAGGGCTTTTTCTTTTTTCTCTATCACAGTTTTAAGCCTGAATTGGCTGTTTTGGACCTTTTTTTACTCATATTCCCCTAGAATGTCCTAGATGGTTCTGTTGCAAAGTTTTAAATCTACTATCAAATAAGGTAGAATAATAGAAAAAGATAGCAGGAGGAATGACGATGAATCATTTTAAAGGAAAGCAATTTCAGCAGGATGTGATTATTGTAGCCGTGGGCTACTATCTTCGTTATAACCTTAGCTATCGTGAAGTTCAAGAAATCTTATATGATCGTGGCATTAACGTTTCTCATACGACGATTTATCGTTGGGTGCAAGAATATGGCAAACTACTCTATCAAATTTGGAAAAAGAAAAATAAAAAATCCTTTTATTCATGGAAAATGGATGAAACGTACATCAAAATTAAAGGAAAATGGCATTATTTGTATCGAGCCATCGATGCAGATGGTTTAACCTTGGATATTTGGTTACGTAAAAAACGGGACACACAAGCAGCCTATGCTTTTCTTAAGCGGTTAGTGAAGCAGTTTGATGAACCGAAGGTTGTAGTCACAGATAAAGCCCCCTCTATTACAAGTGCCTTTAAGAAACTAAAAGAATACGGCTTTTATCAAGGGACAGAACATCGTACCATTAAATACCTGAATAATTTGATTGAACAAGACCATCGTCCAGTAAAGAGACGCAATAAATTCTATCGAAGTTTACGCACTGCCTCTACCACGATTAAAGGCATGGAAGCCATTCGAGGATTATATAAGAAAACCCGAAAAGAAGGCACTCTCTTCGGGTTTTCGGTCTGTACTGAAATCAAGGTATTATTGGGAATCCCAGCTTAAATCATAGATACCGTAAGGGATTTTATTCTTTATTTAAAAC